>PLZP01000120.1 GCA_003152215.1 Acidimicrobiaceae bacterium
GGGATCCTGCACGGTTGCCTCGAGAGCGACACCCCCTACGACGAAGCGATCGCGTGGTCACAACATCGTTCAGACGTCGCCGCTTGACATTAACGACCAAGGGGTGTCTCCGACTGGCGTCTGGAAGTTTGGGGTTGAATTACGCTGCCCTAAAGCCCCTAGTAGGCGGCGTCATTCAGCGAGGAACCAAATAAGTGGGCAACCGTGGCTAAGCAGTGGCTGAGAAAACTGACTGACCGGCAACTGGACCGTGTTGCATCAGGCAAAAATGCCGAATGGTGGCAAGTCAGGTTGGAGGAGGAACTCGCTGCGGAAGTGAAGCAATTCGGAGTCGATGGTTCGAAAACGCAGACTGGACGAGCGGGACTAGCGAAACACTTGGAGACAAATGAGAAGTTCATGGAAGCACGCCAGCTTCGTATTGAGAATCTTGAGTCATTAACGCGGAGCAATGGTCCAGCTGATCTCAAGACTGCATTCGCGCACCAAGATTTGGCAAATAACTATGGAATGACAGGCGAATACAAAGAGGCACGTTTCGAGCTCCAACAGGTTTATGAAATCCGACTGAGTGCCCTTGGGCCACAACACGACCAAACAAATTTCGCGCGTGATCAGCTCGCGACAGTAGTTGACCTCCTACGCGATGACGGCGAAACTGGGAACGAATAGACCAACGGTAGATGAACGGGTGCGTCCCCTGAATCAGACATTGTCACTCAATAGACATCGTGTGCGGTATGCCCGTAGTATGCCCGTCCATGAGAAATTGTCTCGCGATCAATTGATTTATGGCTTCCGATCAGGAGTTAATGACCGGGTTCGAATTTGCAACGCTCAGCTTCCCAAGCTGAGAACGCGAGTTCGATTCTCGTCGCCCGCTCTAAATGGTTTCGTTCAATCACCAATGTTTTGAAGGCATTTTGGATGGCCACGGTTGTCCGTTGTTGACCACCGTTGTCCTTTGTGCGACGCCCAAATGACGCCCGAGACGCCCGAGACGCCCGAGACGCTCGCATGGCACCCACAGATCGAACTGATTAAGAGCTCACATCGGAGGGATATCGATGAAAGTTCGTTGGACCTATCTCTCTCAACCCCCAGAGGCCCGATAGCGCGACAACACGTCAGCAGGGATGGATCTTTCACTGCTTTAGTTGGCACCTCCGCACCGCCAATTCCCCTGACCGAGAACGCGGATCCGATTCTTGCCGCACGCTCCCACAATTTTCGCTTGAGACCCAATTGGCTGGTTGCCCGTCGGTGGCCGGTCATAACCGCGACTCATTCAATGAACTTTTCGCGAGAGGCCATCATGAGTTGGTGTTCGCGCTGACAACTCTTACAGGTAGGGACGCAACACTTCGGAATTGCGTACGGCAGGTGACTCGGTCCGGGCTACGTTCATGATCCAGCAAACCGTAATGAAATATCCAATCAACGTGGACAGTTCAATAATTGCTTCCTCGCCAAACTCCAGTTTCGCTTCCGCAAAGAGAGAATCCGGGACACTGTGTACGGACATCAAACGTTGCGCGAATTCGAGGGCCAGGTATTCGTCATTTGGAATCTCCTTCGGAATTCTGCCCTCAAGCACGGCGGTAATCGTCGCAAGTGAGACTCCTGCGGCCTCCGCAAGAGGAACATGCACCGTCCACTCGAATTGATTTGATGTGTAACGCGCGACAGCGCATATCACTAACTCTCGAATTCGGTTGTCCAGTCGACCATGGAAACGGAGCTCCGCTCCTAAGGGTTCCATGAGATTGAGAAGTCGTGGAGATTGCATCAATGGGATGAAAGGTCCGAAAACGCCTTTCCTGGGTCCGTTAGTCAACGACTCTGCGACCTGTCTCTGTTCGTCAGTCATGAACGCCGAGTCGGGGAATGGAATTCGTTCCTTTTGGCGGATGTCAGACTGTGAATCTTCAGATGCAGTGTCCGTCATTGACAAGCCTTTCCATGATTAACAGAATCGAACTAACGCTTTTTGTCTCGATTGGTCGGCGTCACGAGTTAATGCAAAGTCGGGAGATTCCGGCCGAGGCCGCAAAAGTTACTCGGTCCGATCGGGATCAACGAAAGACAATCAATACCCGTGAACTGCCACTCATGGCGGGAAATTTCTTGATTGCGGGTCTTAGCGATTCGAATAGGTCCAGCCAATGAGCGCACAAATGACGTCATCTGGGTTGACGTCATTTGCACGCACTCGAAACCTCTCCCGTTTCGCGTGAACGATATGGGAGAGGTCTCGAATGGCGAACTCATCTGTTGTCTTCGTGTCTAACTACTTCAGTTGTGGATCATCCAACGCAAGCGGATTGTAAATGGCGCCGAGGTTGACACCGTAAAGCAGGTGCCAAAGGTAGATGGCGAAGACCAACTTCCATCCGCCATAATGGATGCCACCAAAACCCACGTGAAAGCCCTTGAAGTAGACGAAGGGCACGAGGAACGCTGCCGAAATCGTTGCCAGGACAACTGAAAAGCCGAGAGCCTTCAACATGTTCATTCCTGGGGTCACTACTTTGCCAACCAATGGGAAGACAAAGAGCGCAAAGACCAGCGCGAACACAAGGCAATCCAAGGCGTGGAAAAGTCCACCCATCGCAAATTGTGCAACGAACGTGCCCTTTGGATCGATTGTCGCGCCGTTGGTGAGTGGCCAGTTCAACGCAGGGAGTCCAACTCCCGGGAACCACATTCCCCACAACGTTGCTATCTGTCCTCCGACCACTCCAGCCCACATGGCTGCGCCAATGGGATGTCGCGTTACCCACACGCGCCATGCTTTGCCCGCATTGAGCCCTCCTAATTGTTCTTCCATTCTTCTCACCTTTCGTCTCTTACGTAGTCGCCCCCAAGCGGATCTGATCGATCCGCCCTAAATGACTTCCGTGCGCACTGCGAACAAATGTTTTGCGTGCGAACACACCATGTCAGGTTTGTCCCCGTGAGTCAAGTGACCAGTGACCGTTTCTGCTTTCGAACAGATTCTTCTGACCCAAGGTCGTCGCGAATCAACTCGCGACATGAAATCCAGTTGCAGTTGCCACCGTCGAGAGTGCCCTTCGCCTCCAAGTGTGACGACGGAGTGCCACGGGGCATTGATGAACCACTCGAGTGATTGCAGAACGACATCTTTGTCGTCAACACAAGTCATGCTGCAATCCATCGACAAGTTTCGAGATTCTTGTCTCGGTAGTGGAAATGGCGGATTTTCAATCCATCGGTTGATGACAATCTCACCATCGTGGGCGCAACTCGTCGATGCGCAGTTGCTCAATCCAAACTGCCACCGGCGACCTCCATCCGAACCGGCTCGATTTGAGATCTCACGGATCAGTGTTCTGCGTTGCAGTGAAAGAAGTTAAAAAATCTAAACTGCCTCAAGGACGACGGCAACGCCTTGGCCCACACCGACGCACATGGCGGCAAGTCCGAATCCGCCGCCTCGGCGGTGCAATTGCCACGCCAACGTCGTGAGCAATCGTGCTCCTGAGCAGCCGAGGGGATGGCCGAGGGCAAGAGCACCGCCAAGGGGATTGACGATTGATGGGTCGAGCTCGGACCACTCGCGCAAACAGGCCAAGGATTGGGATGCGAATGCCTCGTTCAACTCAACTATCGCGAGGTCTTCCCAGTTCACGCCCGCACGAGCGAGCGCGAGTTGGGCTGCCTTGACCGGTCCAATTCCGTAGAGTTGAGGATCAACGGCACTCACCCCCCGCCCCGCGACGCGGGCCAGCGCTACACAACCACTTCGGTTCAATCCCACGTCATCGACCATGAGGAGCATGGATGCCCCGTCGTTCATCGGTGACGAGTTTCCCGCGGTGACCGTACCATCTGCGCGAAACACTGGTCGCAACGCCGACAATTGCTCCAGTGTCGTGTCACGAATGGATTCGTCACGTGCCAACTCACAATCGGCGAACTGGACTATCTCGTCATCGAACGCGCCCTTGTCCCACGCGGCCGCCGCTTTGACATGACTGTCGTAGGCGAAAAGGTCTTGCTCTTCGCGAGTAATTTCGTAGAGGTCGGCGAGTATCTCCGCGCCCTCACCAAGCGGCACAGTCCACTCGGCGGGCATCGCCGGATTCACCATGCGCCAGCCCAGGGTCGACGAGTACAACCTTGCATCACCGCGCGGCAGAATTTCTTCGGACTTCGGCAGGATCCACGGAGCACGACTCATCGACTCAACTCCGCCCGCAATTGCCACGTGGGCGTCGCCGACTTCGAGCGCACGACTGATTTGGACCACTGCTTCCATTCCCGAAGCGCACAAGCGAGTCACCGTCGCACCGGGCACCGAGTTCGGGAGGCCCGCCAGCAAGACCGCCATGCGCGCAACGTTTCGATTGTCCTCACCGGCACCGTTCGCATCTCCGAGAATGACGTCATCAATCGTTGCCGGATCAAGATCGGGATGGCGATTGAGAAGTGATCGAAGTGTTCCGGCCGCGAGATCGTCCGGCCGAATTCTTGATAACCCTCCGCCGATTCGACCAATCGGCGTTCGCACCGCGTCAACCAACCAAGCGGATGATGTCATCTCAATTCGTCGCTTCGGCACTTGTGCCAAAGTTGAGGCGACGAACATAATCGAGCTCCTCGTCGGTTGGCTCGGCAGTTTCAATCAGTTCGCCGCTGACCTTAAGATCCCAGCCGGTCGCGTTGCGCACGTCAACGACACTGACGCCAGGGTGTAACGACGTAAGAATCATCTCGAACGTCTCTGGATCTGGTCGAAACATGCCGAGGTCGCTTATCAAAACGCTCGGTCCGGCACCCGGCATACCCAGCGACGCGCGCGATCCCGCTCCGACGCCGAACCCCACCGTCGTCAGAAAGTCGAGATGCGCAACGAAGGTCCGTTTGGACTGACGCATGACGATGATGGTCCGAGGGCAGGCCGTGGCAATCTCGGGGGCACCTCCAGCGCCGGGAAGACGGACCTTCGGATGTTCATACGATCCAATGACTGTCGTATTCAGGTTCGCGAAGCAATCAACCTGTGCACCGCTAAGCATGCCGACGTCAATGCGACCGGGCTGCAGCCAATAATTGAAAATCTCCGGCACTGACACAACGATGTCGGCAGTGCGCGCAAGTTCGCCGTCGCCGATGGAAAGGGGAAGGCGCGTCGGTTTCGCTCCAATCGTCCCAGATTCGTATACCAAAACCAACCCCGGCGAGTGTAAGGAACGCGCCAAGTTAGCGGCGATGCTCGGAAGTCCTATGCCGACAAAGCAGCTACGCGCACCAATGAGTTCTCGTGAAGCAGCAATAGTCATGATCTCGTCAGTAGTGAATGCGCGCTTCACGCGGAACCGCGTTCGTACACCCGACGTTCGAGCCAGTCTTCAAATACTGCTCGATCCCGACTGAGGTCTTCCCATGCTTCGTAATAGTCATTGTCCCGTTCCGAATACCCGGCCGCGTACGAGGGATAACAGCCTCCCGGGACATGCGCGATTGCTGTGACTGTCCACGATGGAAGTACGACCGCGTTTCGATCATCGCTGAAATTGTCGACAATCTCTTCGACGGTCACGATGGACCGAGTCGCGGCCAGCACCGACTCCTTTTGAACACCAGTAATGCCCCACAATCGAACATTGCCCGCACGGTCTGCCTGTTGGGCGTGAATGATTGTAATGTCGGGTCGAATTGCGGCGACAGCGGCGAGAACCTCACCGGTGAATGGGCACGTGACGTTTGCAATCGTTGAATTTGCCGCGCGGACATCCGTCCCGGCATAGGCGCGCAGAACGGCGAAAGGTAGGCCTGCCGCGCCCGCGACAAATCGATTCGCGAGTCCGGCGTGGGTGTGTTCATCGAGATCCAAGGACCGCGGCCAGCCATTTTCAACGGCATCACGAAATCGATGCAGAGAACCTACTCCGGGATTGCCACCCCATGAGAAAATCAACTTTCGCGCACACCCCGCTCCGATCAGCTGATCACAAATGAGATCGGGCGTGAGACGGACCAATGTGAGATCACGACGTCGCTGTCGGATTATTTCGTGTCCCGCGGCAAAAGGAATGAGGTGGGTGAACCCTTCCAGTGCGACCACATCGCCATCGTGAACGTTCGCCGCGATAGCGGACTCCAACGTTAAGAACTCCGCCACACCCTCTCCCATCTGAGACCAACGTTACAATATCCGAACGACTGTTCTCCCTGCGCACAAATCCGGCAGGCGGATTGAGTCCGGCCGTGAGCATAATTCGCTAGCGTTTTGTCAGGAGCGCATTCACGCGTCGGGTGGTCGCGAGCAGGGCAGGCACCATGACCTCGCGAAGTTCCTTTCGATTTGTCCGCGTGACATGGGTTGAAATGTTCATCGCAGCCACGGTGCGATTCGAAGAATCCACAATTGGCGCCGCTATTGAACGTAAACCTTCCTCAAGCTCTTGATCGTTCATGGCCCAACCCTGTTTGGCCACCTTCGCAAGCTCTGCCAAGATCTCGTCCTCATCTGTGAGCGTGAATTTCGTGAACGCTTTCAGAGTCGTTCTCGCCAAGTGTCGACGTTGATCCTCGACGGTCATTGACGCCAGAAGTACTCGACCCATCGAAGTGCAGTATGCGGGAAGTCGATTGCCAACGCTAATCGACACCGTCATAATTCGCGATGTGGCAACGCGGCTTACATAGACCACTTCGCCCTCGTCGATTACCGAAACTGAAACTGACTCTTTGACTTCGCTACTGAGCTGTTCAACGAATGGTTCGACAATGCGACGAAACGGCAAGGAGGATAGATAGGAGTAGCCGATATCCAGCGTGTGCGGCAACAGAAAGAAATCGCGTCCGTTCGAACCAACGAAGTGCAGTTCCTCAAGCGTGATCAGTAGTCGTCGACACGCCGCACGGCTGTAACCGGTCCGTCGCGCTACTTCGCTCAGCGTCTGTCGCGATGAATCTTCGCCGAAGGATTGGATGACAACCAATCCGCGCTCAAGCGACTGTACGAATTCTCGACTCCTATCGTCCATGGTGACTCGTCAGCATTCTCGTCAGCACTGTATAATCTCCCTAGAGAACATTTGTTCGCACAACGAACAGTTTACTTCGTTGACAGAAAAGGGGTACGTGTATATGCCGGAGTATAAAACGGTCTTTGGTTCATTGACGAACTACGAAAAGGGCGGGGTTGAAATAATCAATGACCAAGCGCAAAACTACGTTTTCTCGAATTTCTTCGAGGTGGCCAGCCATTCGAAGCCTTGGGAAAAGGTCGCAGTTGCCAAGAACATGGAATACGTGATTGAAGCAATTCGAGCCGACGGCGTTTCACCTTGGCGCATCGCATCGCACGATGAATTCGCTCTCGTCATGGACGGAAGCGTGACCATCGATCTTCTTGATCCAGACTCCGTGACCGTTGGCTCAGACACGACAGGGTCAATCGCTGTCAACGGCGAACCTTCAGGGACGAAAATGGGCCAAATCGTGGCCGGTCGTGGTCACATGGCACTTCTGCCGGCCAACCGTTGCTATCGCATGAGTGCCGCCACCGCTTCGGTCGTATTACTTCAAACCATCGTTGGACCCGACACAGTTCAACGCTGGGCCGAGATCTGTCAAACGCACTGAGGAAGAGAGAAGAAAATGACGACTTCACAAGAAAAGCAGTTAATGGGAACAGAGCCTAATGATCACGGTTACCGCTCGTACTCTCTAGGAGAGTTCACGTTCACTCGAGATGAGCACTTTGCCCACATTGAGTGGCCGACCGGACGCCACGTAATGGCGGTGGAACCATTTTTGAAAGCGCTTATGCGTGACATCGCTTGGAATTTCTTTTACGGCACGGTCAATTTTGACTCGGTCATTGGCACCGTGAACCACTATGGCGACGTCGACCTTTTTGCGGGGCGTTTCAATGAGGACTACCGTCGAGCGGAAATTGATCACCTCGAGAATTTTCCACACGACGAAATCAAAGCGACATTCGAAGCGATGCTCGGCGATTGGGTGAACGCATCCTTCGACCCTTTCGCCGCACCTCAAGAGACGGGCTCGGCCTACGGTGATAAAGATGGGGACAATGTCGCAGCAGTCACGAGAACTCGAGTTACGGCTACGAGAATGGTCGGGTTGCCCGAAGACGAGCCACTACGGTCCGATGAGTCAGGCTTCCCCGTAAACAGAATGTTTGCGGACGTCGACCAAAGTGAACCTGAAGTGACGTTCGAGGCCGGCTACGAGAAGGAGGTCTCCGCTTTCAGTCTCTTTAAATACCTCTCGCGAAGCGACGTCACTTGGAATCCTTCGGTTGTAACGGTGTGCAAGGACAGTCTGTATTGTCCCACCACCGAAGAGTTCATATTGCCGATTATCCATGGCAATGACCGCGTGGAATGGTTCATCCAGCTCTCCGACGAGATCATTTGGGAAGTGGCGGACCGTGAAACGGGCCGTCCGCGCGCGAACGTCGTTATGAAGGCCGGTGACTGCGCAGCGATGCCGGCCGACATTCGTCATCAGGGCTACTCACCCAAGCGATCGATGCTCCTCGTATGGGAGAACAACTCGGCTGCCCTACCCCAGATGATCGCCCGAGGCGAAACGCCGAACGTACCCGTCGTCTTCTAAGTGACGGCACACAAGGGACTTTTCATTGACGGACGTTTCACGGAGGCTCTCGACGAAGCAACACTCGAGGTCTTGAACCCTCACGACGGCACGGTGATAGCGACCGTTGCCGAGGCGGGCGCGGCCGATGTCGATCGAGCAGTGGACGCCGCGACTCGGGCATTTCCCGCCTGGTCCTCGCTCGCCGGGAGCGAGCGCGGAAGGCGACTACTTCGTCTCGCCGATGCGATTGAAGCGAACGCCGATGAATTTGCACGACTCGAATCCCTCGACACCGGTCATCCAATCAATGACACGACGTTGCTCGATGTTCCGCGAACGGCCGCCACCTTCCGCTACTTCGGGGGAATGGCGGACAAATTCGAAGGCAACTTGCCTCCGGTCGACGCGGGATTCTTGAACTACGTACTTCGTGAGCCGATAGGAGTCGTCGGGCAGATTGTCCCGTGGAACTTTCCTTTGATGTTTTGCGGTTGGAAGTTGGGACCGGCCCTCGCTGCAGGCAACACAGTCGTGATGAAGCCTTCTGAACTTGTGCCGCTGAGCACGCTGCGACTTTGTGAACTCTTCGAAGAGGTTGGCATTGCTGCCGGTGTTGTCAATGTGGTTCCGGGATATGGAAATCGCGCGGGCGCGCACCTCGCCGCACACCAAGACGTCGGGAAACTCAGTTTCACAGGCTCGACGCGAACCGGACGCAGCATCGTGGAGGCGTCGGCGGGCAACCTCAAGCGGCTACAACTTGAGCTCGGCGGCAAGGGCGCCAACATCATCTTTGACGACGCCAATCTCGTCGCCGCGGTCAATGGTTCGGCCTTCGCTATTTTCCACAACCAAGGTCAGGCTTGCATTGCGGGTTCTCGACTAATCGTGCAAGAAAGCGTCTATGACGAGTTCGTGGAGCGATTCGTTGCCCTGGCGTCGTCCATACGACTTGGTGATCCGCTATCGAGTGATACCGAGATGGGACCACTTACTTCGGCTGAACACCGTGATCGAGTGCTCGACTACGTTGCCGTGGCGATCGATGAAGGCGGCGAACTCCTCGCCGGTGGTGCGCCACCCGATGCGCCCGACTTGAGAGCCGGCTTCTATTTTGCGCCGACGGTAATTCGGGCAGACCCCACATCACGCGTGTGCCGCGAGGAAGTCTTTGGGCCATTCGTGACGGTGTCGTCATTTCGCGATGAAGCGGAGGCCATCGAAATAGCCAACTTAACCGACTATGGCCTAGGCGCTGGACTCTGGACGAGCGATCTCTCTCGAGCGCATCGAGTCGCAGCAACATTACGGTCCGGCATGGTGTGGATCAATTGCTACAAGCGCGTGCATCCGGCTTCACCATTCGGTGGCGTGCGCCACTCGGGCTACGGGCGCGAAATGGGATTTGACGCAATGCACGAGTACACCGAAGCAAAGTCGGTCTGGGTGAATGTCAACGCGACGGTCCCTCCTTGGTACCGTCGTGACTGACGCAACGTCGGTGAATAGTGGACCGGTTCGTGAAGCCATTTGAGTACGACGCGCTCCCGGGACGAATTGTTTTCGGATTGGGTAAGCGCACCGAGTTAGCAAACGAAGTTCGCCGCCTCGGTGCGACTCGCGTTCTGCTCATCGCGGACCCTCACGATGATGAGCGACTCCAAGAGTTTCGTGAACTCTTGGGTGATCTTTGTGTCGCGACGTTCACAGACGTCGCTCAGCACGTGCCTCGGGCCAAGGCGTCGCAAGCAATCGCTCTCGCACGCGAGTTTGAAATCGATGCCACGGTCAGCCTGGGCGGTGGTTCCGCGACCGGATTCTCCAAGGCTGTCGCCCTTGAAATGGCGACGCCTCAGCTTTGCGTCCCAACGACGTACGCTGGCTCAGAGCTCACGCCGATCTGGGGAATGACCGAAGGAGATACGAAGCAAACGGGTCGCGACCTTCGTTCGCTTCCGGCCACCGTCATCTATGACGCGGAACTGACCATCGGGCTTCCCGTTGAGATCGCCGGGCCGAGCGCCATGAACGCACTTGCGCACGCGGCGGAAGGCCTCTACGCCAAGGGGGCAAATCCGGTCACCTCGCTGATCGCGCTCGAGGCGGCGCGCGTTCTTTACGAACACACGCCACTGATGTGCGCCGATCCAAGTGACATCGAGCAGCGTTCGTTTGTGCTCTACGGCGCCTATCTGGCCGGTGCGACACTCGCGGTCGCCGGTACCGATCTGCACCACCGAACGAACCACATCCTTGGTGGTCTGTTCAATCTCGACCACGGCAAGATGAACGCGGTCGTCCTTCCGTACGCGTTAGCGGTCAATAAACCGGCCATCGCAGGACCTTATGGTCGCCTAAGTGACGCACTTGGAGGTGACGCGGCAAGCGCAATCTTCGATCTCGCTCGGCGAATCAACGCACCTCGGAGCCTCGCCGAAATTGGCATGCCGGCAGACGGAATTGAACAAGCCGTGCCCCTCGTTGTCGAGGCCTCACAGAAGGATGTTTGGCCTCTAAACGAAATTCAAGTGCGGAACTTCCTCCGGGCCGCGTATGAAGGTTCGGAACTATACGAAGCATTCCTCGGCCTCAGCAACTCCAGAACTGAAAGTTAGACATGATGAGCCCAATTATCTCCTCCGACCGACACCTCGCTGAAGTCCTAGCGAGCTTTGATCAATCCACCAACGCTCGGACTACGGAGATCTTGCGCTCCCTAGTGACGCATTTGCACTCATTCGTTACCGAGACCGGTCTCACCCGTGAGGAGTGGATGGCCGGCATTGATTTCCTCACTGCGACCGGTCGTGCAACCACTGAACATCGCCAAGAGTTCATTCTGCTGTCCGACACGCTCGGCGTTTCGATGCTCGTTGAAATGGTTAATCAGCACGCCTCTGATGGTGCTACGGAGCCAACGGTGTTCGGTCCGTTTTACCTCCCCAATGCACCGAGATTCGCAATGGGTCAATCCATTGCGCCCGAGGGAACGACCAGTGAAGAGATTGTAATTTCTGGAGCGGTGCGGACCTCCAACGGCGAACCACTCAGTAACGCACTCTTGGAGGTTTGGCAAGTCATGCCAAACGGTCTGTACGACGTACAGGACCAGTCAATCGAAGGCGTGAGCCATCGCGGAATTTTCCGCACCGGCGATGACGGTCGTTACGAGTTTCGAACCACAGCACCCGTCGACTATCAAATCCCCACCGATGGACCGGTCGGCGAGATGCTTCGGGTCACCGGTCGATCGTCTTGGCGTCCGGCCCACATCCACTTCATGGTGTCGCATCCCGGCTTCAGGACCGTAATCACGCACGTTTTTGACGAAAACTCCCCTTGCCTAGAAAACGATGCCGTATTCGGCGTTCGGGATTCGCTAGTCGTTGAATTCACGACGGTCGGAGCCTCCTTCGACTTCGTGTTGGATTTCGACTCGTAAAGACCTCCCGACGCCTCGCGCCACCGTCACGGATTCAGGTCTATCGCGCGGGAGCAGACAACACCGCAAATCACATTCAGGACCAAAGAGACGGGAGGATTCTTGACGCTCAAACTGAGATAGGACTTAGAATCGAAGCCGCGTTTGCTGTCGTTGGCGTTGACAGTTTGACGTACACCTGTCATCGACTATGCCAACAAGTAATTCCAATCAAGAATTCAAAGGCACCGTCTCGTCCAAATCGTCAATCAGGCGATACGTCGCATCTCCAACCACCGCATTGATTTGGAGTTGACCGCCGAGCGCATGTACATATTTCGCGATTGAAGACAGTCGCAAATCATCACTGCGCTCAAGTTGTGACACATTCGGCTGAGAAGTGCCTAGTAATTCGGCCAACTCGACCTGGCTTTTGCCGAGCTGTTCTCGCAGAATCGCCAGACGCAACTGCAGTCGCTCTCGTGCGACCATCTGTTCGTCAACATCGAGACGGCTGCGCACCTCTTGCCACTTGTATGTCTTTGGCATCAGATCAATCCTTCCTTCCGAATTACGTCCAGGTATTCGTCATAAAGGTCATCGGCCAGCGGAACGTTTCGTTCATACCAGCCGTCCCAATCGTTGGTCTTGTCGCCGCCAAGCAAGATGATCGCCGTGCGCCGTGGATCGAAACAGAACAGAGCGCGAAGGTTTCCGCCAACCGAGCGAAGTTCTTTCATGTTGTGGTGTCGGGCATCTTGAATTGAATCCACTGCAGGTCGCCCCAAATTCGGTCCGTATTGCTCCAGGAGATCGATCGCCCCGGCAATCGCAGCGCGATCTGTTTGGTCTAGCGAAAGGAGCCATTCGGTTGCCTGGTCGGTGAGTTCGATTTCCCACACCATTCGAGTATAAGTCATGACTTCTAGAAGTCACAACTTATATTAGAAATTCTGGAACTTTACTTCCGAGGATTCTTGGTGCCCGTAGAGTGCCTAAGGAGATTTCCGTGGAAGTCCGGGACAGCTGAAATAGTGCTCTAATCAGGTGTTTGACGTTCATTGATTTTCCACGGTCATCTGCTTCCCAAACTGAGAACGCGAGTTATGGCTTGACACGAAAATCCCTACGTTCAACGGGTTTGAGCAAATAATGAGCCCCTGGCGTAAAGGCTCCCACCCGAAATAAATCACTGTTCTCTGTTCATGTGTACCACTTCCGAGCGAGACGTGGAAGGTCGTAGAGCACGTCGTCGTCGCGCATGAACTCTCGCGAGACGAATCGCTCGGTCGTGAGGTGGACTCTCGCGCAGCTCCCGGTCGGCCTGCGGTGGATCCTCATTGCGGGGCTCGCGGTCAACGCGAGAATCGAGCGAGTACACCGTACAGCCAACGGTGTCGACGCAGTAACTCACCACCAGACGTGGACCCTACGACGAAGCGGCGTTGAGTCGATACAGATCGACAGCGTTCGCGCGACCCACTTTGGTGGCGACGTCAATCGCGTCCGATAGGCCGCAGTGACCCTCGTCGACCCAACTAGAAAGCAACGCAGTGACGCCGTTTCGCCAGAGCCTCGCCCCCAGGTAGTGAAACTCCGCGAGGCCCCATCCGTCACTCGAGTAGAGCTGCTTATAGAACGGCGCGATCTCGAAGGACTCGGCGATCAACTGTCGCGACTGCACGCCGGTGTAGTTGATGCCCTCGCCGACGTCAAAATACACGTTCGGGAACATTTGAGCGAGGTACGCCGCCTCGCGCTGGTAGGGGTAACAGTGAAGCAGTACCACAGCCGTGCCGAGCGGCTCGACCGCGCGCAGAAAGTCCGTCAGATACGCCGGGTTCGAACGGATGATGTCCAAGTCGGAGTCACCGTAACCGGTGTGAATCTGCACTGGCAGTTTCGCGTCGACGCCACTCCAGAGCAGGAACGACAACAGCACCGGGTCGTCGACGCGTACGGTCTTGGATGATTCGACGTTGCGCAACCAGTTGACCATCGCGGTCTCGACGTCTTGCGCCGACGGCCGTTCGTGCGGAACGTCGAGTCCGTAGCGATACGCGGCGATGCTCTTGGTCGCGACCGCGCCCTTTGAGAGGCGCTGCTGCAACATCGCACGGAACTCGTCGGCGAAGCCCTCCGCCGTCGTACCGGCGCGCACGATGTCCTCGGCGACCGCTTCGAGGCGCACCACCTCGAAACTTCTCGCGCCGCAGAACTCTCGCATCTCGTCGACATCGAGCAAATCCTCGGCCGCAAAACCCGTATCGACCAACACCGTATCCAGGTTGGCAGCGGTGAGCAGACGTCGATTGACCTCGTCGGCACCGAGCGCTGTTCGGCGCTGCAGATAGGTCTCGGGATCGACGAAGACGTCGAGATCGAGCAGCGGCGCGCACCACCGACGAATCGCCAGTCCCAACTGCGTGTCGAAGTTCGTCGTGCCCGGCCGGCGAGGCCGATCGGACTCGGTCATGACCTGTTCGAACACATCTCTGCTCAACGTCGATTTGAGCGCGCCGTGAACGTGGTGATCGACAAGTCGAAGATCTTCGACGACCTCGCGCACGTGGGGGTTACTGGTCATCACTCATTCTCGTCGCTCCTACCAGCCCGCGTAGGCGGCCACTACGTCAGCGGGCACCTTGCCCGCAGCGGCGTCGTCGATAGCGGTCCCGATTATCTCAACCGCCCGGTCAACTTCGGCGTCGGTGATCACGAGCGGTGGCGTCACCTCAAGGACGTTGCCGCCAACGTAGTAGACAACCACACCGAGCTCGAAGGCTCGATAGACCGTCGCCGCCGCCAGTTTCCCGTCGGGCGTCCTACTTTCTCGATCGACGACCAACTCGACCCCGTTAGCGAGACCGTGACCCCGGACGTCGCCCACGCGTTCGTTGTCCAGTGCCCTTAGTCCCGCGCGCAGTCGTTCGCCAGCCCGACGAGCGCGCTCGGGCAGCTCTTCTTCTTGAAGTATTCGCAGCACCGTGCGACCAACTGCGGTGCAGATGGGGTTGCCGGCGGTCGTGAGCAGTGCCGCGGCCGACGGACCGTCCAGGACTGAGGCTGGACCAACGGCCGCCGAGAGTGGCAGACCGTTGCCGAGGACCTTGCCGAAACAGACCAGATCGGGGGTCGCGCCATCGAGTTGGTAGGCGTGCATCATGCCTGGTCGACCGAGTCCGACCTTCACTTCGTCACAGACCAGCAGCGTGTCGTAGCGACGACAGAGCTCTTCGAGACCTCTCAGGAACCCCGGCGGCGGCACCACCATGCCCCCGTCGGCGAGGATCGGCTCGGACATTACGCAGGCGACGTCACCCTTGGCGAGCTCCTCCTCCACCTGGGCTAGCGACGCGCGCAACGCCGCTTCGGGACCGGACGGATCGGTACTCGGTGGCCGGTAAGGATTGGGGTAGTCGACGAAGGTCATCAGGGGATCAGCGCTTACCGATCCGGCTTCGACGTGGACACCTGAAGCCGCCATCGCGACGCCGATACCCCCGTGGTACGAGTGGTGGAAACCCAGTATGCGATGCTTGCCCGTCGCGAAGCGCGCGGCGCGAATCACGACGTCGCAGGCGTCGCTGCCGGCGTGTCCTAGGTAGACCCGTCGATCACCCGAACCGGGCACGATCGCCAGGAGGTCCTCGGCGAGTCCCACTGAATCGGGATGCGCCGCGGACAGTCCGCCGGCACCCGGAGGGTTTTTCGCCGCCTTCACCATGGCTTCGACGACACGGTGATGTCCGTGACCCAAGCCCGCGGCGGTCCACGTTGCGCTCAGGTCGAGCAACTCGCGGCCGCCCGCTTCCACGAGCGTGCAGCCGTGTCCCGACTCAATCGCGAGTGGGAAGAAACGAAGTTTCTCTATACCCGCGACCGACTTCAGGTCGCGGGTATAGAGATCCTTCGCTCGGGGGTCTAGGTGGTCCAAACCCGGCGGGATGTTGACCGTCATTACACCTCGGGAGTGGGGAAGGGACTCTGACCATGACCGCTCGACGCCGGAAACTCTCGACTCTCAGGTTCGCGCAAGTTCCTCGAAAGACCGATACCCACTTTGCTCGCGAGGCCCGGGAAGCCCAGTGTGATGATCAGCCCGACCAGCATGATCGCTCCCGCGAGGAACGGTTCGGCGATCCAGTTCGTCTGGCCCTTCACGTTGAAGTAGAAGACGGCGATGATCATCGCCGCGCCCAGGACCGGGAAGATGATCTCATAGATGATCTCCCTTCGATCTCGAACGAGGTGCACCATCGTGCCGACCTCCACCATCAAGTACGAGACCATCAACGTCATCGCACCCACGGTGGCGAAGTAGAAGTACGAGTTCAGCGCGTCGTTGCCGGTACCCACGTTCGGGTGACCGGTAACGAACGAGATGTAGTCCACCACCGCGATGAGACCAAACACCGCAACCAGCGCCTTCACTGGCTGATTGCGCTTCTCGTCCAGTTCGGCCCACTGACGCGGCCCGAGTCCATCACGGGAGAAGGCGTAGAGCAGGCGACCCGACGTCCCAGCCGAGCCCAAGAAGCAGGCGAAGGCCGACATGACGGCCGTGAAGGAGAGGACCAGCGAGAACCAGAGTCCGACGTAGGTGTGGCCCAACGTCGCAATTGAGTTGCCCGACGTCGAGAACGCCTTGATCCCCGCGGCAGTAGTGCCAAAACCTATTGTCTGAGCGAACATCACCAAGATGAACAAGACGCTCGTACCCAAGACGCAACCGAGCAACGCCTTCGGGATGTTCTTCGCGGGATTATCCGTCTCCTCACCGAGTGACGCGCACGCTTCAAAACCTGCCCACGACAAGAAGGCCGCCACTACGGCGCCCATGATCGTCGTGAAACTCGTGCCCTTGGGATTGAAGGTGCTGAAGTTAAAGCCCCCGCCGTGCGCGGCTCCGCCCTTAGCGAAAATCACGATGATGAGGATCGTCATGGAAATGACACCGATTGTCTCGATCACCAGAAGTATCCGTACGACGTTCTTGAATTCGCGCGTCACGAGGTACCCGGCGATCAAGAACGCTCCCGCGCCGCTGTAGACCCACGGTATCTGAAATGGGTGCAGCGAACTACTCTGCACGTTCGCCAAGAACGCGTTGACGAAGCTACCCACCGCGCCGAGACACGCGATCGCGAAGAGCACGTACGTCACCATGATGCCGTAGCCCGAGAAGAAACCGGCCCTCGGTCCGACCGTCGATCCGACCAGGGCGTATGCGCTGCCAGCCTGATTGAAGCGCTGAGTCAGTCGGAAGAATCCGTGCGCGATGAGCGCGATACCGATCGCGCCCAGTAGGAAGATCAGCGGCACCGCCTTGCCAACTGCGGCGGCCGTACCCTGTCCGTTGCCGGACATGGCCAGGCTCGGACCGACGATACCAAGGGAAAGACCGATGGCCCCCCACATCTTGAGATTTCGCCGGGGCCGCGCGTACGGTGCCACCTCGTTTGTCTGTGTACTCATGCTCCCCCTTAAACTGTGTGCTCGAACCCGAGCGGTTAGTTGATCAACATCTCTCTATTCGTTACGACTTCGTTGCCCTGCTCACTCTTTATGTCGGCTCGACAAAGCGCCCCCTCTACGATTTCTTTACGAACCGTTCGGTGATTTCCACTCGTCCTTCGTCGACACACGACGTATCGACCGTCGACTCGTCTCGTCGCGCGTGACCCCGCGTCAGTGGGTCAACACGACTACTCATCCATCACCCCCTCGACCGATCCTCAACGCCTCAGTACTGCAAATGATTAGTCGTAAATTGGACGTTAATGGTATACCGCACTGAATGCAAGGAGGAATTCTGGGGTGCATGCCAATGGGGAACTTGACTTTGATTATTTCAAAATCGCCGAAATCCATTGGCTCAATTTCAATGTTCGAACGTCCGGGGCACCTTGGGCGAGAGGGGATCAGGCGCTCTCGATTCGTCGGCTCGTCGCAGGGAAGGAACTACGCCGACCACGCGTAACGAAACTTCTCCACCAACGCGTCCATCGTCTCTTCTTTGGCGATCTCCGCTTCGTGACCGCGCACCGCGACCATGGCGTCGACGAGCACGTCACCGAGGACGTCGCGAACTACCTGACTCGACTGCAGTGCTTCGATGTTTGTGATCTGGTCAGCACCAATCGAGACGATGTGGTGCAACGCGCGTTCGCCGTCGCTCATTGAACCGGGATCGCTCGAGACTTCATCCGGGAGTTCCAACGCTTCTTCCATTCCCCTTCGACTCAGCCCGAGAATCAACGCCGTCGCACTGTAGGGATTGGCCGAGTGGTCAATGCACTTGATCTCGAGGTTCGCCCCGCGGGGATTACCCGGCGTCGCTCCACACAACCGCAACGCCGCCTCCCTGTTGTCGAGTCCCCAACAGGCGAAGGCTCCCGACCAGTGACCCGGTTGCAGTCGTGTCGACGACAAGAGCGAGGGTGCGAGGACTCCCATACTCTCGGGGAGCCACTTCACCAGTCCGCCAATGACGGACCCGCCACTACTTGTGAGTCCGTGAGGTCCCGGCCCGCCTGAGAACAGTGGCTCGCCGCTTCGCGTATAGGAGATATGCAAGTGAGCGCCGTTGCCAATGCCGTCCACCAGCGGCTTCGGTGAGAACGAGAGCTTGACGCCGTGGGCGCGCGCGATGCGGCCGAGCACGACGCGCGCCAACACGTAATTGTCGGCCGCCTGTAGGGGCGGCGCGGGCTCAGTCGTGAGTTCGATCTGGCCGAGTCCGTACTCGGCGTGGACCTGTTCGAGTTTCAGGCCCGCGAAGGCGAAGGACTCGTGCACGTCGTCGAGAAACTTCGAGCGGTCGAGCAGTGGCCCGAGTCCGTACGCCGGTCCCCCACCCACGAGCCCCGTGACGGGGTCGAAGCACGTGAACTCAATCTCGAAGGCCGCGAGCGCCTCCACGCCGCTCGCCTCGAGGTCGGCCTGGTGTCGGCGTAACACGCCCCGAGCGCAGTGAGCGAGGGGCTCGCCCTGTTGGTCCGCCAATTCGATGGGCGCCCACGCGACGCCCCCTCCGAGATTTCGAACCGCTTCGAGGTCAACGCGCAGTCGCATGTCCCCGACGACCGAAAACGCGGGCGTCAGGACCAAGAGATCGTCAGCCGCGAAGACGGCCCACGACGGCGCCGCGCCCAGTCCCGGTGAGTGAAACGACCCCACCTTGGACGCCGGCACCTGCTTGGCCCGAAAGACGCCCGAATTATCGACGAACGTTCCAATGACGATGTGGACGCCGACGTCCTCCAACTCGCGCGTCACGCGCGAGACCACATTTGCGTTGAGGCGCGAAAGGACCGGCTCCGTCATGAGCGCCAAACTAGCAAGGACGCCGACGAGGTGACCAGTCGAGATTGCTTTGCTCCATTGTGGCCGAAATATAACATTGCAATCGCGAGAGCCGTCGCTCAGGAGTGGGGCGACGGTGCTACGTTCACCACGCGAAGGAGACGCCGTGCGCGACAGAACCAAGAGCGGAGACGTCCACCAGCGTCCAACAGGTGTTCGACCAAATCGCTTCGCAACGTGATCGAGCGACCACTGCGCGACGACGCACCGCTGCTCGACGCCTACTTAAGCGCACTCGACGAAGACCGATTTGACTTCATCATTCCCGGTCATAAGCGTCGAGCCGGGTTGCTCGACGAGGGCCTTGGTCGCGTGGTCGACGCTGACGTGCCACTCTACGGAGGACTCGACACAATTAAGCAGAGCGTCGGCACACTGCACGAGGCCGAGCGCCGCGCCGCGGCATACTACGACGCTGACTGGTGCCGGTTCTCCACCGGCGGATCCACGCACACGAATCAGGCACTGGCCCTCGCGCTTGGTCGGCCGGGCGACGTCGTCATCGTGGCGCGCTCGCTCCATCGCTCGATGTTGCTCGGTCTCGTCCTGGCGGACTTTCGCCCGGTGTGGCTACCCACCCAACTTGACGCCGAGAGCGGGTTACCCGTTGGCGTCGCAACCGAGGACGTAGCGACCGCCTTGCGGCTGAACCCGCGCGCCGCCGCCTTGATACTGACCGAACCCGGCTACCTCGGCACGACGTCGGACGTGGCGACCATTAGCGAACTCGCCCATCGCTACGACGTACCCGTGATCGTCGACCAGGCGTGGGGCGCGCACTTTGGTGCACACCCCGATCTACCTCGCCACGCGCTCGCCTACGGCGCCGACGCGCTCGTCACCAGCACGCACAAACTCCTCGTCGGCTACAGCCAAGCCAGCGTCGTCGCCGCCAGAACCGAACGCTTGAACGTCGACCGATTGAACCGCGGCTTCGACGCGACCCAGACGACGAGTCCTGCGGGCGCCATCCTCGCCAGTAGCGACGCCGCTCGAGCACTCTTAGAGACACGAGGCGTCGAACTCATTGGGCGCGTGCTCTCATTGGTGCGAGCCGCGCGCGAACGCCTTCGAACAGAGGTGCCCGGACTTGTCATACCTGACGAACTTTCATTCCCGGTCGGTCGTTTCGATCCCACGCGGCTCATTCTCCAATTGGCGCCGATCGGCGCCGACGGCGTCGTGGTCGAACGACACCTTCTAAAGCAGCACGTCTCGTTGGAATCGGCCGATCGTGACACGCTGTTGCCCATCATCACGGTGACCGACACCGACGAGAGCCTGACGGCGTTGCTTGACCGACTCGTTCCCGTGCTCAACGATGCCGTGGGAACGCCACGACGTCGTTCGACCGCGCTCAGCTGGCTCGTCAATCCCGTACAATCACTCAGCCCACGAGAAGCGTTCTTCGCTCCGCGCGAGCGAGTCGACGCCGCCGAGGCCGTTGGCCGTGTGAGCGCGGAACTCGTGGCCCCGTATCCCCCGGGCGTGCCGGTGCTGGCTCCGGGTGAAGTGGTCACCCGAGAACTGCTCGACGGACTGCTCGACGCCGCGCGCAGTGGCGTGCGAATTGCCTACGCGGCGGACCCGACCCTGTCAACTATCGAAGTCGTCGCGTAATGCCCTTCGTGCGTCGTCGTGTCGACAACGCTCGCGTCGAGCGACTGACGAGAAGCCGCCGTGATTAGGTCGTCGGTGGCGGCGGCGGGTTCCCGAACAGCAGCGCCTTGGCGATGCGAAACGCATCCGCGGTGATCTCGCCTCGGGCGAAGCGTTGTTCCAGCATCCGTAGCGCTCGATTCTCGTGGCCGTAGACGACACCTTGCAGATTGTAAATCATGCGATGCCGCTCACCTGGGTGGTGAAAGACAAGAAAGACGAGTAAGAAGATGCCGGCCCAGACGACGAGTATGACGAAGAGCGACCAGGTCCAGGCGCCGTGACCGACCCCCGGGTTCTAATATCCGTAGCCCCTCACGGCGACGTGTCCACCTCTAGCAGTACCCCTTGACTCGCCGATCGTGAGAACCGAGGATCGACCTGAAGTTCCATTGTGACATCATCAACGGGCGACCGATAATGCGCTTCCGGAGAGACACCGCCTTACTTCTCGCCGAAGTGCATGACAGAATTCCTTCTTGCATTCAGTGCAGTATACCATTAGCGTCACGTACAGAGTCGAGTTTTCGTCGCACCAAGAGCGACGAGTTCGATTGACGGGGGTGAGTGGTGAGTAGGCGAAGTGACGCGTCGGCGCGGCAATGCGCCTCATCAGGTGCAGGTACGAGATGAACACGGACACCGCCGCCGCGTCGAACGACGACCTCGTGCTCGTGGCGACTGCGGACCTCGTGGGTCACGTGCGAGGACGAGCCTTCGGAGCGTCGCAACTCGCCGATCGCTTAGCCCACGGTATCGGCTGGGTGCCCGCCGACTTAGCCCTCACGGCATTCGGTGACCTAGCGGCGTCCAACCCCTTCGGCGCGCTGGGCGACCTACGTCTGCGTCCCGACCCCGCCGCCAGTGTCCACCTTCGGGGGGCCGGCAACGGCCCCAGTGTGCAACTGATCCTCGCGGACATGCTGAACCTCGATCTCACACCCTGGTCGAGTTGTCCTCGTGACCTCCTTCGTCGCGCGTTAGCGGCACTCAAGAACGAGTTCGGACTCACAATGATCGCCACTTTCGAACACGAGTTCACGCTGCTTAACGCCGACGGTTCGGCCAGACCCATTGGTGGCGCACCCTTTAGCGCAGCCGCGCTGCTTAGCGTGGAGCCCTTCGGGTCGCGGCTCTACGCCGCGATCAAGGGCGCGGGCTTTGAACCCGATACTTGGCTCGCCGAATTTGGACCGAATCAGTTCGAGATCACCCTCGGACCGTGCGACGCGCTCGCTGCGGCGGACCGGGCCCTCCTACTGCGCGAACTGGTGCGAAACCTCGCCAAGCAGTTCGAGTGGCGCGCCTCCTTCAGCCCGCTCGTCAGTGCAAGGGGTATTGGCAACGGCGTCCACGTGCATTTCAGTCTGCGCGACGAAGACGGAACGCCAGTCCTCTACGACCCCTCGCAATCCGGCGCCATCAGCGCCGTAGGCGGTTCCTTCGCCGCCGGGGTTCTCGCGCACGCGTCAGCCGTCTGCGCACTGACGGCGCCGAGTGTCATCTCCTACCTGCGAATGCGCCCACACACCTGGAGTGCCGGTAACGCATTCCTAGGACTGCGAAATCGTGAGGCGCTGTTGCGCATCTGTCCCACCGTGGGAGGTGACGATGTCGGGCGACAGTTCAACCTTGAGTTCCGAGCCGCCGACGCGACCGCGAACCCTTGGCTCGTCACGGCGGCGCTCGCGATTACCGGTCTGGACGGACTTCGGAGGAACCTCGCCGCGCCACCGGTCGTCGACGGAGATCCGGACCGGTGGACGCAAGAGGAGCGCCAAGTTGCGGGCGTCGCCCCACTACCGAGTTCGCTCGACGAGTCCCTCGCGGCACTGACGAACGATGAGATGATTTGCGGATGGTTAGGAAACGATCTGCTCGCGACCTTTCTCGCCGTCAAGGAGCACGAACTCGCCGGTCTACGCGACGCCTCAGCCGAGACGATCTGTGAGCAGTACGCGGGTGCCTATTAGTGACGACGGCGAGTGTGACCACAACGTCACGACCGCGACGTTGCCACGCACCACCAGGCGTACCCTGACGTGACGTTGAAGCCTGAGATTCAAAGTTTCGTGGCGTCGGTCAACGAGGCATTGACCACGGAGCTCGCTGACGCCATCGAACTACGTCGACGCATTCATCAAACGCCCGAGGTTTCGTGGCAGGAACAACAGACCTCGGCGCTCGTCGCCGAAGCGCTCGAGGGTTACACGTTGGAGCGCGTCGCGGAGACGGGACTTCTCGTTCGAGTGGGCAACGCGGATGCGCTCGCCGTGGGCGTTCGAGCCGAACTCGACGGGTTGCCGATCGTGGAGTTGACCGGTTCGCCCTTTGCCTCGACGAACGGCGCCATGCACGCGTGTGGCCACGACGTCCACCTGGCCGCACTGGTGTCGCTACTTCGTGCATTCACCCAGGTCCACAAATCCGCGGCGGCGCCCATCGCGCTGTTGGGGGTCTTCCAACCGAGTGAGGAGTCGTTCCCGTCGGGCGCGAAAAGGATCATCGAGACCGGCCGCCTCGAGGAGCATCATCTCCAAGCGATGTTGGCCGTCCATCTCCATCCCCAGGTCCCCTGGGGGGCGATCACCACGGGCGTCGGCGCGGTCAACGCGGGCGCCGACTCGTTCACCTTGACTATCTCGGGTGTCGGCGGGCACGGCGCCTACCCGCACCGCAGCCACGACCCGGTGCTCGCGCTCAGCCAGGTCATCGTCGCGCTCCAACAAATCGTCAGTCGCCGGACCGATCCAATGCACCCGACCGTCGTGTCGATTTGCCGTCTGCGTGCCGGCACGGCGTCCAACGTCATTCCCGACGAGGCCGTAGCCGAGGGCACGGTACGCGTACTCGTACCCGGTGATCGCGACGAAGTTCTCACACTCCTCACGTCCATCGCGTCTCAAACGGCGTCCGCCTTCGGCTGCACGTCGGCGCTCGAGATCCAACACGGTGACCCGGTCTTAGTCAACGACGCTCGCCTCGTGACCAGCGTCGATCCGTGGTTGGCGCGTGTCGGCTTCACGGTCGCCGAACCAATGCGTTCGTGCGGCGCTGACGACTTCGCCTTCTACGGCGCATGTGCCCCGAGTCTCATGATGTTTCTCGGCGTGCAGGGGAGGAATCGCCATATGGACAGCGCGTCGAAGTCCATCGAAGAGAAGGCCGATGCCTCCGACGTAGAACTCAGTCCGGGACTGCACTCGCCCCTGTTCTTCGTGCCCGATGACGCAGTCGAG
This sequence comes from Acidimicrobiaceae bacterium, assembly GCA_003152215.1. Taxonomy (GTDB): domain Bacteria; phylum Actinomycetota; class Acidimicrobiia; order Acidimicrobiales; family RAAP-2; genus RAAP-2. The sequence continues at coordinate 24,289 of PLZP01000120.1, forward strand.
CGCACCGCGCGAGCAATGCTGGCCGCGTTCGCCGGCGCCGCCGAACTCGTGACGGACGAAGGTCGCGACAGATAACGCGTCTCAGTCGAGCGCCGACGCTCCCTCAACGCGTACTGCGTGAACTGTCCTGCGCAAGCACGTGCCTCGCGCGACCGAGCAACATCAGTGCCGCCTCGGACAACGATTCGCTGATCGTTGGATGGGGATGGATGGTCCCGGCGAGGTCCTCGGGGCTCGCGCCCATCTCCACCGCGAGGGCCGCTTCTCCTGCCAGTTCCGAAACGAGTGGTCCCACGAGGTGCACACCGATCACGGTGTCGTGTCCGCGGTCGACAATGAGTCGAGCGAAGCCCTCGCGCGCGCCGAGCGTCGCCGCTCGACCTGATGCGCTCAGGGGGAACTGCGCGACGGCCACGTCCATGCCAAGCGCGCGAGCGGCTTGTTCGCTTAGCCCGACCGACGCCACCTCGGGATCCGAGAAGACCACCGCCGGTACGACGGTCGGGTCGAATCGACGAGTGAGCCCCGAGAGCGACTCGGCCGCAACTTCTGCTTCGGCGGTCGCCTTGTGGGCCAACGCCGGACCGGGAGTGATGTCACCGATAGCGGCGATGCCCCGAGCGGCAAGACGATTCGCCTCCACCTGCACGGTCCCGTCACTCGCGAGACGCGCGCCGGTCTTCTCGAGGCCGAGGTCCTTCGTTCGTGGTCGACGCCCGATGGCCACCACCACGCGCTGCGCGTCGACGTGACGCTCCACGTCATCGACGCGAACCACTACACCCGCTTCGTCGAGACCAATTATTTCGGCATTCAGCACGACCTGCACACCGAGTCGTTGCAGTGATCGCGACACGACACGTCCGATCACCGGCTCCATCGAGGGCAACACGGACCCCAGCGCTTCGACGATCGTGACGCGTGTGCCGAGTTTGGCCAGGGCCGTGCCGAGCTCGACACCGATGTAACCGGCGCCGACGACCACGACGCTCGTTGGAAGTTCGCTCATCGCCAAGACGTCGGTCGAATCAAGCACGCGCACCCCGTCGCGCGCCAGCCCCGCGAGTTCGAGTGGCTCGGACCCGGTCGCGACAACGGCACTTTTGAACTCAAAGAAGGTCACGTTCCCATCGGGTAGCGCCACGGCGACCCGGTCGGGCTTGTTGAAGGTCGCGCTTCCGGCTACGACGCGCACGCGCTGATGCTCGAGCAATGACGCGACGCCGCGCGAGAGACCTTCGACGATCCCGTTCTTCCAGCTCTGAAAGCGGGCAAGATCGACGTCGAGCGCGCCGCCGTGAAGACCTGCGACTTCGAGCGCGATTGCCTGGTGACGCGTATTCGCGACCTCGATCAGGGCTTTGCTCGGGATGCACCCCACGCGCACGCACGTGCCGCCGAGTCCGCTGGTGCCGTCGCGTTCGACGAGGACGACCTCGCGACCAAGTTGCGCTGCGCGCAGCGCGGCGGCGTATCCGCCAGGCCCGCCGCCGACGATGAGCATGTCAATACCTTCGGCCATCTCTCCGACGACCATCAGGCCAACTCGGTGGTCAGGAACTCGTCGGGGCTCTCCAGCAAATGCACCAGGGTCGTAGCGAAGGATCCCAACGTGTCGCCATCGAGGAGACGGTGATCACCCACGACCGAAAGCGTCAGTACCGGACGCACTACGGCGACACCATCGCGAGCCACGACGCGCTCGCTTATTCGACCAAAGCCCGTGATCCCCACTTCGGGCGTACGAATGATGGGCGTGCCCACCGAGGCCCCGATCGCGCCCAGGTTGTTGACGGTGTAGGTCCCGCCGCTGAGCTGTTCGAGCGACGCCTTCCTCGAGCGGGCGAGTTCTACCAGCGTCGCGATCTCCGTCGCCAAGTCGAGCACGGACTTTCGATCAGCGTCGCGCACCACTGGGACGAGAAGACCGTCACTGGTGGCGGTCGCGACGCCTAGGTGCACGCGCCGGTGCAACACGTACTCACTCGCCGCCTCGTCGAATGAGGCGTTCACCAATGGGTGTCGCCCCAGCGCCACCGCCGTTGCCTTCACGAACAACGCGTCGTAGCTCAACATGGCGGCGTGCTCGGGTGACGCCTCACGCAGCATTCGGCGAGCCTCGATGAGCTTCGACGCGTCGACGTCGCGGTAGTCAATGATGTGCGGGACGCTGCGCCATGACTCGCTCATCTTCTTCGCGATCTGACGACGAAGGCCACGAAGGGGCACGCGTTCGTCACCCTCGTCGGCGAACGTGGAAGGAGTGGTGTCGCTCGACGTGGACGAGTCGGCGCTCGCGCGCGACGCCTCGAGGACGTCATCACTGTTGACGCGACCGTCGGGTCCGGAGCCGTGCAGTGAATTCAGATCGACGCCATGCTCCACGGCGAGACGGCGCACCGAGGGTGACGCCTTCGGTCGACTCGACGGTCGCATCGATAAAAGCGGGGCCCCCTGGACCAAGGGAGTGAGTCGCCCCTCCTTGGCGTCCGATTCTCCACTCGCGTTCACGTCAACACCGTTGTCGGTCTCTACGGCCACCAGGACACTGCCGACGGACAGCAGACTTCCCGCTTCAGCGCCGAGCAGGACCACGGTTCCACTCAGAGGTGTCGGCATCTCCACGAGGGATTTGTCGGTCTGGATCGTCGCCACCACTTGGTCGGAGCGAATCTCGTCGCCCAGGCCCACGTGCCATTCGATGATCTCGATCTCGGCGATTCCCTCGCCGATGTCGGGAACCCGGAACTCGCGCCTCACGCGCCCGTCGTCCCTACGGTTCGCCGAAGTGCTTTGAGGACGCGCTCCTCGTTCGGGATGTACCACTCCTCGACGCCGGCAATCGGATACGGGGTGTCGGGAGCGGCGACGCGCGCGACAGGCGCCTCGAGGGAGTAGAAGGCTTCTTCTTGGATGGTGGCGATCACTTCGGCGCCGAAGCCGCCGGTGTAGGGAGCCTCATGTACGACGACCACGCGTCCGGTGTCCTCCGCGCACTGCGCCAACGCCTCGACGTCGAGGGGCACGAGGGTCCGTAGGTCGAGCACGCGACACGAAATACCCTCTTCGGCCGCGCGCTCGGCGGTACGCAGACAGAGTTGCACCGCGGCGCTCCAGGCAACGAGCGTGACGTCGCTGCCCTCGCGAACGATCTTGGCCTTGCCAAAGGGGACGGTGTAGTCACCCTCGGGCACCTCGTCCTTCACGAGTCGATACCCTCGCAGCGGCTCACAGAACAGCACCGGGTCCGGGTCTCGAATCGCTTCGAGAAGCAGCCCCTTGGCGTCATAGGCGCTCGCCGGCATGACGACCTTTAGACCCGGTGACTGGATGAACTGTGCCTCTAACGCGTCCGAATGCATTTCCGGCGTACGGACCCCGCCGCCGAAGGGAGCGCGGATCGTGATCTGCATCGAGAAGCGGCCCTGCGATCGGAAGCGGTAGCGCGCGATCTGGTCAGCGATCTGGTGGAACGCCTGGTGCGTGAAGCCGAGAAACTGCATCTCGGGCACCGGTACCATGCCGCTCATCGCGAGCCCCACCGACGCCCCGGCGATGACCGCTTCGGCCAGCGGCGTGTCGAGCACCCGCGCTTCACCAAAGCGTCGTTGTAGTCCGTCCGTCGCTCGAAAGACGCCGCCGAGACGACCGACGTCCTCGCCGAGGATCATCACGCGCTCGTCGCGCTCCATCTCCTGCTCAAGCGCTTGGCGTATCGCCTCGACCATCGTGAGAACGGGCATCAGAGGCCCTCCGCATCCCGAACGAACTCGTCGCGCTGGCGTGTGACCCGGGACCACGGGTTCGCGTAGACGTGCTCGAAGACCTGGGTGACGTTCGCCGGGGCGTGCGCCTCAGCGTCGGCGATCGCGGTCGAGATCTCCTCATCGATTGAACGCTGCATCGCTGCTTCGCCCGCCGCGTCGAGCACGCCGAGGCCTTCTAAGTGGTTGCGCACGCGGGGAATCGGATCTTCGCCTCGGCGAACCTCGAGTTCTTCGGGCGACACGTAGCGCGACTGGTCGTCGGCGGTGTTGTGCGGGTAGAGGCGATACGTCTGCGACTCGATAAGCGTCGCACCCTCACCCGCACGGGCCCGTTGAACGGCGTCGCGCGCGACCTCGTACACGGCGAGCAGGTCATTGCCGTCGACGACGACCCCCGGCAATCCGTAACCGGCGGCGCGCGCCGCGAAGCTTGGGGCGGCACTCTGTTTCGACCGCGGCGTGGAGATCGCGTACCCGTTGTTCTGCAGCACGAATATGACGGGCGCCTTCACTACGCCCGCGAGATTCAACGCCTCGTGAAAGTCACCCTCGGACGACGCGCCGTCGCCACAGAACGTCATGACGACCCCGTCGTCGCCCTGCATCTTCAGTCCCAGAGCGAGACCGACGGCGTGGGGCAACTGCGCGGCCAGCGAAATCTGGATCGGGGCCAGGCGCACCCCGTCGGGCGGACGCGCACCGAGAGGGTTACCCACGTAGTAGAGGATCAGGGTCGACAGCGGCATGCCGTGTCGCAGTAATGCCGGTAACTCTCGGTACTGCGGGAAGATCCAGTCGCGGGAGGGATCGAGCGCAAGGGCAGAGCCGACCACCGACGCCTCTTGTCCGTAGACGGCGGAGTAAGTGCCGATGCGTCCCTGGCGTTGCAGGCTCACGGCGCGTTCGTCAAGTGTGCGCGACAGGAGCATCCAGCGAAATGCCTCGAGCAGTTGCTCGCTGGAGAGTGGCGCCGAGGCGCCCTCTAAGAGGACCCCGTTCGCGTCGAGCACGCGATACGCGTCCGCATCGGCGCCGCCTTCGAAGATCGTGGTCGACGTCATCGTCCCATCTCACTCAGAACGTACTGCCTAGAGATAGCCGTAAGCCACCCACCCGCCGTCGACCACGAGACACGATCCGGTCATGTAACTCGCCTCAGGGCTCGCGGCGAGCAGCACCGTCTGGGCGACCTCCGCGACCGTACCAAAACGTCCCATCGGCGTGCGCGCCTCGATTGACGCATCGTCGTAGCCGGCCGTCTCCTGGTCGCCGACGTCGAGCGGGGTCTTGATGTACGCGGGATCGACCTGGAGTACGCGAATGCCGTCGTCCACCCAGTCGAGCGCGAGTACCTTCGTGAGACCGACCAGGCCGTGCTTGGCCGAGCAGTACGCGGCGCGCATCGGAAAGCCCACGTGAGCCGTCACCGAACCGATGTTGACGATAACCCCACCACCGCGCGCCTTCATCGAGGGATGTGCCGCGCGCGAACAGAAAAACGGTCCCGAGAGATTCGTGGCAATCGCGCGTTCCCACTCTTCGGGGTCAAGTTCGTCCGAGCGCGCGATCATGGAGATACCGGCGTTGTTGACCAGAATGTCCACGCCGCCGAAGGCCTTCACGGCACCGTCCAAGAGTTGACTCGCGCCCGCCCAGGTGCGCACGTCCGCCGCCACCGCGGTCGCTTGGGCGCCCGTCGCGCGTATCTGCGCGGCGGCCGCGGCGGCGCGCTCTTCGTTACGACCGTTGGTGACGACGTGCGCGCCCTCGACGGCGAAGCGCATGGCGACTTCCAGTCCAATGCCCCCGCCCGACCCCGTCACGACGACGACCTTGTCTGTGAAGCGTTGACCTGAGTGTTCCATGAACGATCCTCCCTCGTTGTCCCACGTACTACGACGTCCGCCGCCCGTCACTACCGCGGTGTGTTCTTACCAACGGCCCTTGGTCAACAACACGGCGACACTCTCGAAGAGGTGCTCGCGCAAGATGCGCTCTGCCGCGTCCCCGTCGCGCGCCTCGAGGGCCGTGAACAGTTCTCGGTGACCGTCGAGCGAGCGCTGCAGCTCATCGACGGTGTACATCTGGCCTACGCGATAATTAAAGTAGAACTCCGCGTTACGCTCGATTAATTCGATGAGGCGAGGGTTACCGCAACCGCGAACGACGGCCGAGTGGAAGGCCTCATTCTGATCCACCCAAAAGTCCGCGTCGTCGACCACGTCCTCACCGGGCTCCTCGTCGAGGATTCCGGCCATCACTACGAGTTCCTCGTCGCTCGCCCGTACGGCGCAGAGGCGTGCGGCGTAACCCTCCAGCGCCGCGCGGGTCTCGTAGATCCGCAACAACTCTTCGCGGGTGTACTCGTGCACGGTCCAGCCGTGCTTGCCGCGACTGACGAGTCCGTCGGTCGCGAGGCGTACGAGGGCGTCGCGCACCGGGGTGCGACTCATCCCGAGTCGCTCGCTGAGCTCTACCTCGACCAGGCGCTCGTTCGGTCGCAGCACCCCCGAGACCACCTCGCCGCGCAGCCGTCGATAGGCCACCTGGGAGAGCGACGGGCTCTTCAACTCCCGCTCGTCGCCTACGGAGGTTTGGCCACCGAGTTCATTGGGCGTCACGTTCGCCGACATCTTCTTCTCCTTCGACTGGAACGAAACGTCCTCCATCTCGTTCGCCTTTCTAACCTAGGAGCCGAACGTGGTCAAGGGCCTCGATGCGGGCCTCGGCCATACGATTCGCGGCCAAGTACGCCGAGATGTTGTCACGATCCGCAATCGCGAAGACCTCCTCGGTGCGCTCGAATATCCTCCGCACGTTGAACATGGCCCGCTCGCGCTGCAGTCCGCCCTTACGGAATCGGTCCGTGTCGAGGATCGTGCCGCCCGAATTCGCCACGTAGTCAACGGCGTAGATAATCCCTCGCGCGTCGAGGGCGCCGGCGTCACGCTCTTCGTCGGCGAAGATGTTATTAGCCGATCCAGCGACGATCTTCGCCTTTAGGCGCGGAATCGTCTCGGGGTTGATGACTCCGCCCAGTGCGTAGGGCGCGAAGATGTCGACGTCCTGATCGTAGATTTCGCCTGGCGCCACGGCACTGACGCCCTCGCGCTCGAGCGCTCGAGCGACCTTCAGTTCGTCAACGTCCGAAACAACGACCTCGGCCCCGTGCTCGAGCAGCATCCCGAGTGCGTTCCAGCCCACCGCCCCGAGACCCTGGAGCGCCACGCGGCGACCCTTCAATTCTGGCGATCCCCACGCTCGCGCGGCGCAGGCGCGCGTTGCCTCCACCGAACCGAGGGCCGTCGCCGGCGCGATATCGCCGGCGCCGCCACAGTGTTCGGGCAGGGTCACGAGGTGGTCGGTCTCGGTGTACATGACCTCCATATCCTCCAGCGTCGTACCAACATCCTCGCCAGTTTGGAACTCGCCACCGAGCTGATCGACCATACGACCAAAGGCCCGTAGTAGTGCTTCGCTCTTGTCCGTTTTCGGATCCCCGATGATGACAGCCTTGCCGCCACCCATGTTCAGTCCTGCGGCCGCGTACTTGTACGTCATGCCCCTCGCGAGACGCAGGGCGTCCATGATGGCGTCTTGTTCAGAGGCGTAGGTCCACATCCGACAACCGCCGGTCGCCGGTCCGAGAGCCGTTGAGTGAATGGCGATCACTGCGCGAAGGCCCACGTCGGTGTCGTTACAGAGCACCAGTTTCTTGAACCCGTAGCGTTGCATGTAGTCCAACACCGGTGCGTCCATACTCACTCCCACTGCTCAATTAACGGCCCGTGCGCCAGCTCACCCACGGTCGTTTCCCCATTGGTATGGGCTAGTCGCCGACCACACCATAATGGTATACTGTTCTGAATGCAAGAAGGAATTCTGTGATGCATCCTAATTCGGAGAGCTCATTTCGGGCCCCTCGAGCGTTCTAGGACTGGTCTTTCACCTCGCCGAGAGATAACGCCATCGAATAACGACGCGCCACGCTGACATATATAAGGGGGCACGATGAAAGCGCCGGACAACAGCGAAGACAGCACCGTCGGAACCAGTCACGACCTCTCCGAGCGGGCCCGTCGACACCTCTGGCTCGAGGTGACGCGGATGGGCTCGTTCTCGCAGACCAACGAGATCCCGGTCATCGTGCGCGGCGAGGGGGCGTACCTCTGGGACGCGAAAGGCAACCGCTACTTCGACGGACTCTCGGCTCTCTACACCAACCAGCTCGGCTACGGCCGCCCGGACATCGCCGACGTCGCCGCCCGCCAGATCCTCGAACTCTCGTACTTTCCTCTATGGACCTACGCCCACCCCCGCGCCATTGAGCTCGCCGAGAAGATCGCCAGCCTCGCACCCGGTGACCTCAACCGTGTGTTCTTCTCCACCGGCGGTGGCGACGCGGTCGAGACCGCGTGGAAACTCGCGCGCCAGTATCACCGCCTGCGCGGGGACATGGATCGCTACAAGATCATCAGCCGCAACATCGCCTACCACGGCACGACGATGGGGGCCCTCGCGATCACGTCGGTCGACGCTTATCGCGAGAACTTTCAACCGCTCACCCCGGGCGGCATCAAGGTCACCAATACCGATTTTTACCACGCCGTTGAGTTCGCCGACGACCACAAGGCCTTCGGCCTCTGGTCGGCCGGCCAGATCGAAGCGACCATCGTGCGCGAAGGTCCCGAGAGCGTGGCGGCCGTCATCCTCGAGCCGGTCCAGAACGCCGGGGGCTGTTTCACGCCGCCGCCGGGCTACTGGCAGGAAGTGCGCGCGATCTGTGATCGCTATGGCGTCCTGCTCATCTCCGACGAGGTCATCTGCGCTTTCGGGCGTCTCGGCACGTGGTTCGGTGGTCAGAAGTACGACTACGTCCCCGACATCATCTGCTGCGCCAAGGGGATCACGTCGGGCTACTCGCCACTGGGCGCGATCATTGTCTCAGATCGCGTCGCCGAACCGTTCATGCACGGCGACACCACCTTCAGTCACGGTTTCACCTACGCGGGCCATCCAGTCTCGTGCGCGGTGGCGCTCAAATGCATCGAGATATTCGAAGACGAGCACATCCTCGAGAACGTGCGGGATAACGAGGAGTACTTCGAGGCGAGCCTCGAGTCCCTGCTCGACTTACCGATCGTAGGTGACGTGCGCGGTGCCGGCTACTTCTGGGGCATCGAACTCGTGAAGGACAAGGAGAAGAAAGAGGCCTTCGTCGGTGATGAGGCTCACTACTTGCTGCGCAACTACGTCGTACCCGAGATGTTCCGTCGCGGCCTCTACTGTCGCGTAGATGATCGAGGTGAGACCGTCGTGCAGTTGGCACCGCCGCTGATCTCGACGCGAGCCGATATCGACTTCATGGCCGGCACCCTTCGAGAGGTTTTTGACGGGGCGCACCGACATCTTTTAAAGGCTTAATCGATCGGCCCGACCTGGCATAAAGGGATCAGCCTGTAGAAGACAAAAGTGCTTCAGGCTTTAGGTGTGACGACCCTGATACCCATCCGCCATGATTGTGTCGAACATCTCAACGCCATCCAAGCGCTGGCGCAACATCGCTCAACAGCGTCTCAAGCACGTGGGCGCAGTAGTCGACGCCGAGTTGATTGGGGATTGTGAGTAGCAACGTGTCGGCTCTGGCAATCGCCTCATCTTGGGCCAACTGCTCGATCAGCTGCTCAGGCGACGCGGCGTAGGTCTTACCGAAGCGCGCTATGCCGCCGTCAATGTAGCCGATCTGGTCCTGTGAATCGCCTTCGCGACCAAAATACGAGCGATCAAGGTCGCTGACGATCGGAAAGATACTGCGACTGACCGAGACACGAGGCTTACGCGTGTGGCCTGAAGTGGCCCAGGCCGTACGGAACAACTCGATCTGCTCGGCCTGCAGTTGA
>PLZP01000066.1 GCA_003152215.1 Acidimicrobiaceae bacterium
GTGAGATCACCCGCGAGTGGCTCGTGATTGATGCCGAGGGCCTCGTCCTTGGTCGCCTCGCCACGGTCGCCGCCTCGCTGCTTCGCGGCAAGCACCGCGTCTACTTCGCCCCCCACGTCGACACCGGCGACAACGTGATCATCGTCAATGCTGAAAAAGTCGTCTTGACCGCCAATAAGGCGGCCCAGAAGTTCGCTTACCACCACTCGGGTTACCCGGGCGGTTTGAAGGCGACGTCGTGGCAGACCCTCCTCGACGAGGACCCGGTCAAGTTGGTCTTCGACGCCGTGAAGGGCATGGTGCCAAAGAACCGTCTCGGTCGCGCCCAGATGAGCAAGCTCTTCGTCTACGCCGGCGCCGAGCACCCCCACATCGCACAAATGCCCACGAAGTACGACACCTCGGCCATCCGCCGCGGTTAAGGAGTCCCCAGTGACGTCACCCCTCACCCAGACCACTGGTCGCCGCAAGGAAGCGGTCGCCCGCGTGCGCCTTCGCCCCGGCACCGGCACGATCACGATCAACAAGCGCGCTTTCGACAACTACTTCACGTCAGCGACGCATCGCCAAATGGTGATGGAGCCGCTGCGCCTCATCGACGCACAGCAGACCTACGACATTGATGCGACGATCGAGGGCGGCGGCGTGGCCGGTCAGGCCGGNNCCGGCGTTGAAGAAGGCCGGACTGCTCACCCGTGACTCGCGCAAGAAGGAGACCAAGAAGTACGGTCTCAAGAAAGCGCGTAAGGCTCCTCAGTACTCGAAGCGATAGTGGCGCCCGTGCAATTTGGCACGGATGGCATTCGCGGTCGAGCCTCCGTAGACATCACGAACGACCTCGCCTACCGACTCGGTAGCGCGGTCGCAAGTGTCTTCACCGGCTACGTCTTCGTGGGCTACGACACCCGCGAGAGTTCACCGCAACTGGCCGCCGCGGTCTTGGCCGGTCTACGCAACGGTGGCGCCATCGGCGTGAACCTTGGGTACTTCACGACACCCGGTGTCGCGGTCATCGCCCAACAGCGCGGCGGTGTCGGCATCGTGGTCTCGGCGTCGCACAACCCCTACTACGACAATGGACTGAAGGTCCTCGGCTTCGGCGGCGGCAAACTGGACTACGCGACCGAGCACGCGGTCTCACTCGCGCTGAAGGCCGCGTCGCCCGCCCCCAGTGAGGTCTTCGACGAGGTTCCCATCGACGAGCAGGCCGAGCACGACTACGCCCAGCACTTGCGCTCGCTCGTGCCCACCGATCTTTCGTCACTGCACATCGTGCTCGACTGCGCCAATGGCGCCGCGAGTCACGTCGCCCACGAACTCTATGAATCGACGGGCGCTCGGATCACCACGATCCACGACGAGCCCAATGGTCGCAACATCAACGAGAACTGCGGCTCCACGCACGTGGGCGACCTCGTCGCGTGCGTGAAGAAGCTGGGCGCCGACTTGGGGCTCGCCTTCGACGGTGACGCCGATCGACTCATCGCTGTCGACGCCCAGGGCAACGTTCGTGACGGCGACGACATGATGATCCTCTTCGCCTTGGACTTCTTAGAACGCGACGCGCTCGGCGGGGGACTCGTCGTGACGTCGATGAGCAATCTCGGTCTGCATCGCACCATCGCTGACGCCGGTATTGCCATCGTCGAGACGGACGTGGGTGACCGCAACGTGTTGATCGCGCTCGAAGAGAATGGCTGGCCCTTCGGCGGCGAGCAGTCCGGTCACCTCATCTTTCGCCGGCTCGCTCCCACGGGCGACGGCCAACTCACCGGACTCCTACTCGCCGACCTCATTGTCCGTCGTGGTCCACTCGCCGAACAGGCCGACGCGGTGTGGCACCGCGTACCCCAAGAGCTCATCAACGTCGCGCGCGACGACTACGACGACGGTGCCGTCCACGACCTCTTTGAAGAGTTGCAGACGGCCTACGGCGTCGACAGTGCCGACGTGCGGCTGCTGATTCGTCCCTCGGGCACCGAGCCGGTCGTGCGCGTGATGATTGAAGCCCTCAACGCGGACTTCGTGAACGACTTCTCCAAGCGCCTCGCGAACATCTTCGTCGCGTAACACCGGGCGAAAGACCGGAAAACCGCCCGAGTAGGATGGCGTCATGTGCGGCATCATCGGGGTCGTGGGATCCGACGAAACGCTGGCGACACTTCTTGAAGGGCTGACGCGCCTGGAGTATCGCGGCTACGACTCGGCCGGCATTGCGCTCGTGCGCGCCGGCCAAACGTGGCGGGCCCGTACGGCGTCCGGCACTGAATCGGTCCAGGCGCTCAAGATTGAGTGTGAGAAAGCGCCCAAAGGCTTCACCTCGGGCATTGGCCACACCCGTTGGGCGACCCACGGGGCGCCCGAAGCGGTGAACGCCCACCCGCACCTCGACTGTTCGGGCAACATCGCCATCATTCACAACGGCATCATCGAGAACCACACCGAGATCCAAGAGGACCTCGAGACGCGCGGCCACGTCTTCACGTCGGTGACCGACTCCGAGGTGTTGGCGCACCTCATCGAGGAGTCCCGTGCGAGCGGGCTCGAACTCATGGAAGCAGTTCGCCAGAGCCTGCTCGTCGTGCGTGGCGCCTTCGCCGTGGCGGCCATGGACGCGACGGAGCCGAACGTCATCGTCGCGGCGCGACGTATCTCGCCCTTGGTGGTCGGCACGGCGCCGGGTGAGACGTACCTCGCCAGTGACGTGCCCGCGATCCTCGACAAGGCCAAGGCGTTCTACGCCGTCAACGACGACGAGATTGTCCGACTCGGACCGGAGGGATTCCGGGCGATCGACCTCGAAGGCGCGCCGGTACGACTGCACCAGCTGTCCATCGACTGGGACCTAGAGACCGCGGAAAAGGGCGGTCACGACGACTTCATCTCCAAGGAGATCAATGAGCAGCCCGACGCGATCCGTTTGACGTTGCTCGATCGTCGGCGCGCGGATGGCACCATCACGTTCGACGAGATGCGTATCAGCGACGAGGAACTGCGCGACGTGCAGCGAGTCACGATTGTCGCGGCCGGTACCTCCTTTCACTCGGCGTTGATCGCGAAGTACGCCATTGAACGCTGGGCTCGGATCGGTGTCGACGTCGACATTGCGAGCGAGTACCGCTACCGCGACCCGATAATTGAGATTGGCACGTTGGTGATTGGCGTCAGCCAGAGTGGCGAGACCATCGACACCATTCAGGCGACGCGCGAAGCCCAACGTCGTGGCGCGCACGTGGTCGCCATCTCCAACATCGTCGACTCGTCGCTGGCTCGCGAAGCCGACGCCGTCATCTACACGCGCGCCGGACTCGAAGTCTCGGTCGCGTCGACGAAGGCGTTCGTCGCCCAGGTCGCCGCTCTGGAACTCTTCGCCCTTCGCCTCGCCCAACTTCGCGGCACGCTGCCGGCCCACGAGATCGATGGACTGTTCCAGGGACTCAACGCGGTGAGCGGCCAAGTGGCGACGGTGCTCGATCGACGAGAGAACGTCCAGCTGGTGGCGAAGGAACTCATGGGCAGCCACGACTTCTTTTTCCTCGGCCGCCACGTCGGCTACCCGACGGCGCTCGAAGGGGCCCTCAAGTTGAAGGAGCTGTCGTATCTGCACGCCGAGGGCTACCCGGGCGGCGAGCTCAAGCATGGACCGCTCGCGTTGATCGAACCGGGCGTGGTGGTCGTCGCAGTCGCGACCGACCCGGCCATGCACGACAAGATGCTCTCCAACCTGGCCGAAGTGAAAGCCCGCGGCGCGAGTGTCGTCGCGGTCGCGACCGACGACGACGAGAAGATCGGGGCAGTGGCCGACTTTGTCTTGCGCGTGCCCGCGACGGAACCGATGTTCACGCCGATGGTGGACGTCATCTCACTCCAACTCTTTGCGTACGCCATGGCTCGGGGACTTGGTCGCAACGTGGACCGTCCTCGCAACCTCGCCAAGACCGTGACGGTGGAGTAGTGGCCGTCATTGGTGTCGGCATTGACGTCGTTGACGTNNGAGGCCGTGATGAAGTCGATGAGTGTCGGCGCCGGCTCGGTGCCGTGGAAGTCAATTGAAGTGAAGCGGGCACCGAGCGGTGCTCCGTCGGTCCTCTTGCACGGCGCGGCCGCGGAGTTGGCCGCCACGCGAGGAATTGACGAGATGGCCATCTCGTTGACGCACACGGCGATGACCGCCGCCGCGTTCGTCGTCGCCAGCTCCCACGCACGCTGATGCCAGTCGAAGGCGTCCACCGTCCGGCGTGGGCTGAAATCTCGGCGTCGGCGATTGCGCACAACGTCCGTGCGATCAAGGCCGTGGTGGGGGACTCGCTGGTCTGCGCCGTGGTCAAGGCCAACGCGTATGGACATGGGGCCGAGTTGGCGGCCAAAGCGGCCCTGGTTGGTGGCGCTGATCTCCTCGCGGTCGCCATTGTGGATGAGGGCATCGAGCTGCGCGAGATGGGCGTCACCGTTCCCATACTGCTCCTCGCCGAAGTGGCGCCCGACGCCCTGACGGACGCACTGGCCAACGATTTGACCT
>PLZP01000039.1 GCA_003152215.1 Acidimicrobiaceae bacterium
GTCGCCGCTGCCTCGGGCGCCGCGAGGCCGAGGGCTTGGCGATCGAGCACCGTCTCCTCGGGCCGGGTAACGAATGGGGCAATGAACGCCGGCCGCTGAACAAGAGAGGTTGCCAGTAGAGGCCAGATCTCCTGTGGCTCCCAGGGCGTGAGGGTAACCGCCGTTCCGACGGGGAAGTTCTCTTGGAGCAGTTGCAACGCCTGAGGGTCTGCGTGGGTGGGACCGTCCTCGCCCGTCGCCAGTCCGACGTGGCCGCAGATCAGGATGAGCGGCATGCATGGTTCGCCGCCGACCGGCCTCGCCTGGGCACCGATTACGTGCAGCCGAGCCGCGATATGGCCGAGGGGCGCCATAAACGCTGCGTAGGAGGAACCCACGCCAATGGCGTGACCGTAGGAAGAGACACCGGAGAGCACTCCGGCGATGGCGTCCTCGCAGATGCCACCGATGGACAACAGTCGCGCGTCTGGGTTGGTGGCGGCGTTCCAGTAACCCGGGGCAAAGTCTCCTGCGATGGTCGCCACACTGGTCGAGCCGAGCAGGTCCGCCGAGGCGGTGAGCAGGGAGCCACCAGACACCTTGTTGAGGAGCCGCAACGATCGCCCGAGGGTCTCACGCAGCGTCGTCTTCGTGCCAGGGGCGAGCCGAAGTTCGTCAGGGATCTCGCTTCGCGCGCGGGCGGCGAACTCGAAGACGGCCGCAACGCGCGGCGCCGCTGGGCGGGCGACGCGACCACGGCGTTCGAGACGATCGCGTGCCGAAATGAGCCTTGCGGCCAACACCTGAACAGCTGCCGTCTCCTTTTCCAGATGTCGACGCCAAACTTCTAACGCCTCCCAGAAGCACTCCTCGCGAACCTGGTCACCAGCGGGCCCGGCGCAGCGAGGATCGGCGGGATCGCAGGTCGGCACGGACTCCCCTGTGCCGTCGAAGAGCTCGCCCATTGCCTGGTAGAAACCGGCGGAGCAGAGCTTGTGTCCCGCGCCGTGTGAGGCCCGGCCCTCGAGACCGTACTTCCAACCCTTGCGCGTGCGGTAAATGACTGCAGTGGGCTGGCCATTGCCGATGGCGACGGCGTGTCGCTGCGCAGCCACAACCTGTTGAAAGTCGTGGCCGTCGGCGACCTGCACAACGTTCCAGTCGTGCAACTGAAAGAGTTCACCCGGTTCCCACTGGACGTAGTCACCGGGAACGTCGCCCTCGCGGCATACGTGGTCACTGTCAATCGAAGATTGGTTGTAGTCGATGTGCGCCACGACGTTGGAGAGCGAGGCCGTGCCGGCGGCGGCCAGGGCTTCACTTACGCGACCCGGCGTGAGCCCGCCTTCGCCTTCGGTGATGTGAATACGCGGACAGTCCTGTCCGTAGCGATCGCGCGCGGCGATGGCCAGGCCGATGGAACTCGCCATGCCGACACCCGAGGCACCTGTGGCGAGACGCACGAAGGGCGTGGCGGGTGTGGGGTGGCCATCCAGCGCCCGGGCGTGCAGGGCCACGAAGAGCGGCGTGGCCGTAGTGGGGTTGCGTCGAAAGCCGAGCAGGTCCTCGAGACGCACGCGGTGCCGGTCGTCGTCCGCCAATAGCTCTGGCGCCGCCAGGCGCGCGATCTCGTCGCGCAGGGCCCACATCGCGTACAGGCCCATCGCCTTGTGACCCGCCGCGTACGACAAGATGTCGGCATCTTCACGGTCGGGCGCGCCGAGGTCGTACTCGAGGTTGTCGAACAGGATGCCGGCCACCTGGCGCCCTGACGAGATCGAACCGCCCGGATGCCCCGACGTCGGTACGTAGTTGAAGAGCATGGCGCACAAGGTCCGATAGAACAGGTCGAGGGTCTCAAAAGCGGCGAGTTCGTTTGCCGCGAGCGGTCCCTCTTCAGATGGCATCGCATCCTTCGAAGGAACCCAGACCGCCCGCCTAGACATGGCTCTGATCACCAGCGAGATAGGCCTGCAAATGTCCGAGGCCTTCGGCGATCTGCGCCGTATCGATGCCCGAGTAGGCGAAGCGCACGAAGTGCTCGCTCTCGCCTGGTTGGGGCCGACCAAAATGTACGCGCGAACACACCGAGACACCGGTCGCGTGGAGTACCGCGCGTCGAAAATCCTCCACATCGGTGAAACCCTTCAGCCGCATCGCTTCGGTGACGTTTGGAAAAAGGTAGAACGTCGTATTCGGCTCGTAACAGCGAATCCCGGTTGTCTCGTTCAAGAGCGCGATTGCCGTGTCGCGCCGCTCCCGCAAGACCGACAGGATATGACGAGGTCCGGATTGGTCGCCCGTGAGCCCCTCAAGGGCGCCGTACTGAATGAAGTGGTTGGAACAAGACTCGTCATTGACGTTGAGCTTGGTAATGACGTCGATGACCTTGCGCGGCCCGATCGCCGCGCCCAGTCGCCAACCCGTCATGGCGAATTTCTTAGAGAAGGTATAGAGAATGACACAACGCTCAGCCATGCCTTCCAAAGAGGCGAAAGAATCGCTTCGACCTGAGTAACGGATGTCGAAGTACGCCTCATCGCAAAGGACCATGAGGTCGTTGCGCTCGACGAGATCGGCGAGGCGCGCAAACTCTTCGATAGAGCATTCGGCGCCGAGGGGATTCTGCAGGTCGTTCAATATGAGAATACGCGTTCGCGGCGTAATGGCTTCCTCCAGCGCGCCAAGGTCAATCTCAAAACCGTGCTCTCCTTCAACGTAACCGTAGGGAACGGCGACACCACCGTGGAACTCAATCTGCGACTCGTAGATGGGATAACCGGGGTTCGGGTAGAGGACCTCGTCGCCCGCGTTCATGAGAGCCAGCAGGAACTTGCCGATGACGGGCTTGCCTCCTGGCTGAATCGCAACATTGTCTGCCGTATAGACGAGGCCGTGCGAAGCGCTCACGTCGGCCGCCAGGGCCTCCCTCAAGGCGGGAATACCAGCATTCGGACAATAGCCAGTCTTGCCGTCCTTGATCGCTTTGAACGATGCCTCGACCACGTTGAGCGGTGTCGAAAGGTTCAAGTCGCCTAGATGGAACGGATAGACGNNCCTCGCGAACCTCCGCGACGACCGACTTCGCGGTCCCCATTTGATCGAACATCCGTTCAGTGGTTCCCATCGTGCCCCCAAATGTCGGCTCAGTTTGAACTCTAACTCCGCAGGAACATTCACTCTCGGAACGCCGTGCAATGCGATCTGCCCCGTCGCCGATGGCGCCGCCAACGACCCCGTTACCGCCTGCAACAAATACTCTCATCATCATTACCTCCCGACGGCCGCGGCGTTATGCGGCGCGACGTTCACTCGTTAGTCTCGAGAAATGATCCTCGAGATGTCACCTAACGAGATTGAAGAGTTCGTCCTCTCCCAGAAGGTCGGCCGCGTGGGCTGCCACGTCGGTGGTGAGACCTACGTGGTGCCCGTCATCTTTGGGTGGGATGGGAATTGCATCTACGTCTACACCACCGAAGGTAAGAAGGTCGACATGATGCGAGAGAATCAGCGCGTCTGTTTTGAAGTCGACGAGTACCTCACGAGCGGCGGGTGGCGAAGCGTCATCGCCCAAGGAGTTTTCGAGGAGTTGGAGGGCGACGAGGCGTTGCGGGCTCTTCAGATCATTACCGAGCGTGTGTCCTCTAATCGAGAGGCCGGAAGCTCGCGCCCGCGAGGTGAAGGTCGAACGCCGGTGGCATTTCGAATTCGAACGAACGACGTCACCGGTCGAAAGGTGGAGGTAGCTTCCTAGTCCGCCATCAGATCGCGGCTACGAAGAGGTCGAAGGAACGGGGCTGACGCGAACGCAGGCGGGATCAGACGCCAGAGGATTCCCGAACGTGGCGAAGGCTCGTGAACGTGAACCCCCGCACATATCGGAATGCTCACAGCATCCGCACGCGCCTTCGAATTGCGCCGAACGGATTGAGCGCAGAAGATCATTGTCCTTATAAACGTCGATCAATGAGCTTTCTCGAACGTTGCCAAGGGTGATTGGCAGGAAACCTGAGGGATAGATGTCGCCGTTCGCCCCGACGAAGATGATCCCTTTGCCGTCACGAGTTGCGGCACTCGGCGCGCGTACTGGCGCCGAACTCGGCCCGAGCAGCTCAAGAAGGCGGCTCCGCAGGAACGCGTACGTGGAGTTCGCAACGGCGTCCGATGCCGAGTCAATGTTGTCGGTGCGTTCACGCGCGACGCGTCGAAAGAACGGAGCCTCAACCGTGCGAACAGTGAACCCGTATCGAGAGGCGTCCACGAGGAAGTTGCACACCCCTTCGTTCTCACGTGCCGAGGTCGCCGTGACTTCAGAGCCCCGCCCGGTCGTGATGAGAAAGAAGACCTCCCACACATTGACCTGCAAATCGTGCAGCAGTTTGGCGACGTCGGCCAACTCGCGAACGTTGGAGGGCATGACGGTGGTATTGATCTGCGTCGTGAATCCGTGTTCACGTAGACGGGCAATTGCCTCAAGAGTGGAGTTGAAATGACCGTCGATTCCCCGAACCGCATCGTGGGTCGATGGCGTCGAGCCATCGAGGCTGAGCGAAGCACTCTTTACGCCGACGTCGCGCAATGATCGGAGCACCGAATCAGCGAGTCGAGGTGTCACGGACGGGGCAATCGCAACGGGCACGTGCACCGAATGGGCATAGGAGGCAAGTTCGACGATGTCGTCGCGCATTAGACAATCACCGCCCGTCAGGATAAGAATCGGGCGCGGGCTTCCAATCGAGGCCAATGAATCGATGAGTGCTCGGCCCTCGTGCGTGGTCAGCTCGTCAGACTCCCCCACTAGTTGCGCATTGGCTCGGCAGTGGAAACACGTCAACTGACACGCCTTGGTCATCTCCCAAAAGACGAGGAGTGGCCGCTCGTTGAACTGCCCTCTCGCGGACCCGTGGACGGTCACCTTGGTCACGTATCGTCCTTCGCTTCGTCCGCTGAGCGCATCCCTGCCAACGTAAGTCAATCCTAAGTACGAACGAACCAATGGTCTAAGGACAAATGTCACATCATGAACGCAATGGACTGAATTCAGTGCAATCGTCATGAGCGACTGGGTGACCACATGATTGGACCATGGCGACGCTGCGACGCCGGTCGCGGTGCCACTGATGAACCACGGAGCGTGCAGACTGCAGGGGGCACTAGAGGACTCGAACCTCTGACCTCAGCCGTGTGAAAGTGTTAAGACCCTTTTCACCAGACGACGCGACACGACGACGCGACGCGACGACATGGCACTTGACGAGGAACAATGACAGCGCGAGACGACGTGAGACAACTGCACGCGACGCGATTTGTGGAGCATTTTGTGGGGCAAGATGAACACAGTCCGTATACAGCCGAAACTTTCTTTCACTACGTTGGTAAGAGGCAAAGCATTCTGCCAATTCATTAACCGGTGAATTCCACTTCAAGGCACGTTTTTCCATTTATGCAGTACGCCCTAGCCCACGCTCCTAGGAACCACCTACCTACTGACGCTTAGGCGAAGTCT
>PLZP01000062.1 GCA_003152215.1 Acidimicrobiaceae bacterium
CGAGGATGTCGAACTGCGTCTGGTTATACGCGGCATTGCCCGTTCGAACGGGCTGGCTCCAGACGTAGCCCGTGAGATGGTCGAGTTCAGACTCGATAGGTGATGCGCCGCAATCGACGGGGTACAGCACCTGAAGGTTTCGACGGTCGCGTGGACCGGCGCTCGCTCCACGCTGTGGTTCCAGGACGTCGCCCAGGAACGCCAAGAAATCATCGGCCTCGGTGTGGAAACCGAGTGCGTTCAGCGCGCGAAGTGCAAAAGCCGTGTCGCGGATCCAGGTGTAGCGGTAGTCCCAATTGCGTGACCCGCCGAGGTTTTCGGGCAATGACGTGGTTGGAGCGGCGAGAATTGCCCCCGTCGGCGCGTAGGAGAGGCCCTTGAGCGTGAGGGCACTTCGCTGAAGGAGTTCGCGCCAAGGGTGATCGGGGAACTGTCCGCCGTCAATCCACCCCCGCCAGAATCTTGACGTCTCGTCCTTGTATTGGTCGACCTCGACCTGAGTCGCTGGTAGTGGCGTGTCGGTCCAGCTCATGACTGCGAAGCACGACTCGCCTTCGACGAGACGGTGGCGCGCTCGCACGGCGCGACCCTCGATGCCAAATCGCATGTCGCCGCTCAACGTGATGTGGTTGTAGTCAGGGTTCGTCGTCGCCACGCGGTCATAGGAGTTGCCGACGTACTCCCACTCGGCGTCTACTCGGCCGTAATTGAACGAAGGTTCGCAGTTGAGAATGACGTCGACGCTGCCGTGCAGGCACCGCGCAGTTCGTACGAGCACGTGACGCGCGTCGAAGTCGCCCGGGGTGCGGCGTTGCAGCGATGATCGTTCACCTGTTCGATACCACGGACCAATCGCCAAGAAGTCGTGGACTTCGAGCCAGCCGCTACGGGTCTGCCAGGTGGTCGCCAACACCATCGTCCCCGGTTCGTACTGACGGTGGGCGGGGACCGCACTCTCGACAGGCGCCAATCGAAACGAGCCGGCCGATCGGTCGAGGATGGTGCCAAAGAGACTGGGATCGTGTGGCTTTGGTAGACACATCCACTCGATTGAGCCGGTGGGCGCAACGAGCAAGGTGTTCTCACAGTCCGAGAGGAAGGCGTAGTCGCCAATGGGGGGGAAGATTGCCTCAAGCTCGTCAGGTGTCGACGGCGGCGAGAAGCCCTGGTCCTTCAGCGAACGAAATTCGAGCGCGGGAGACTGTTCGAGGGCGTGGATGCCGTCGTGACCACTTGATGAACTGGAATGTCGTGTTGGAGCCATTGTCGTCTCACCCCATTCCCTCGGCGCTCGATCGCGATCGATACGTGGGCTAGTTGCGAACCAAACGACTGTCGTAGACGTTTAGACCTCTTCGTTGCTACCTCTATAAGCGTAGTAACAATTGATTGATCGGCGACCGGCAGCTCATTTTCGTGCAATGGAGAGCAAATCGCTGTCGTACGACGATGATCGCGCCCCTACTGGGAACGACCTCGAGCGGTGACGTCAATGACGTCGACAACGACGTCGTCGTGCACGAGCCAGATGACGTCGTACTTGTCAATCGTCGGATCACAGTGCGGTGGCACGAGTTCGAGCCGTTCGCCTCGACGAAAGGCGGGACCGGCGCCATTGGTTACCATGCCCTGTTCGTCGCCGAAGAACGCAAAGGTCGCCTCCTCGTTCCCCACGACCGCGGCCGGTCCGGCGTCGGTCGCCATCGACTTCAGTCCGGCGTCCACGGTGACGAATCCTTCGTGGTTCGCCGAGATGACACTGGTAAGAATCGTGAGGCTCTGCTGGAACCGCCCCTCGCGGTCGTCGCCCAACGCGTCGCGGTACTCACGATCCATGAAGACGTAACTGCCCGGCTGCAACTCATTAAGGACGCCGAGTTCAATATCGATTGAGGACGTGCCGGTCCCGCCGCCGGTACGGACCGACACGTCGTGTCCATTCGACTCCAGAGCGTCGATCACTGATTGCAGTCGCTTCATTGCCGCAGTGGTCTGCGTGCGTCGATGTTCCCTGCCCGCGATGTGTTGAAGGTGACCTCCGTAGCCCTGGACGCCCGAGAAGACCAGTTGAGGGAATTGGCCAACACGCTCCGCCACGAGTAACGCGTCTGTCGGCGTTGTGACCCCCGTGCGACCCAGTCCGACGTCGACGTCGCACAACACAGCAATCGTTGCGTTCGTATCGACAAGGGCGTGCGCTAACTCGTCCACCCCATCAACATGGTCGACGACGGCGATGAGATCACACCGCGCCGCCAGCGTGACGGCCCTCAAAGCTGCATGGTGACCGACGAGGGGAGAGGTGAGCAAGACGGAAAGCACGGCGGCCCCTTTGCCGCGGGCCTCGATGATCGCTTCGGCCTCGCCCAACTTGGCGCACGCCACGCCGCACGCGCCTGCTTTCAGTTGGAGTTCAAGTATGAAGGCCGACTTGTGCGATTTGAGATGCGGTCGGAGCGACACGTCCGAGGCGCGCGCCTCATCGGCCATCCCTTCGATGTTGCTCACCAGGAGCGCGACGTCACAAAGCAGCGCCGGCGTCGCAATGAATGTGCGCGAATTTGCCTCGCCGAAATGTGCGAGAGCATTTGCGTAGGCGGGGACGTTGCGCGTTGACTCGATCATGCCGTCGACCTCGTTACTCGCCAGTAAATCGTGTGTGTTGCAGCCATATGTCACCAATCGTCGCTTCTCAATAGTGCCGTTGCGTTGGACAACTTTTTCAGTAATTCTCTGTACCGTGCAATAATGGCCCTTCATGGCGGATCGCGCGGACTTTGACGCATCACTACCTGAGGACGACCTAGATTCCCGATTGATGGGAGAGGGCCACCCTGATGGTCTTCCAATTTTCGACGCGCCCGTCGGAGCGCATCTTCGCAATCGACGCAAGGTCAACAGCCCCTCGCAGCTACTCATCTTGAAGGACCTCGTGCACTTCAAAGCCAGTCACGGTCGCTGGCGCATCGCGAAGGATCTCGTGGGATTGGTGCGTCGCGGACAAGGCAACGAAGGCGACGAGTCCTACGGGGACAAACTGCGACGTGAACGTGACAAGGGTAAGTCCGAGTCGTCGACGTACGGCTTGGCGACGGTTGACGGCCACTCCTTCGTCCTGTACGCAATGAACTGGGACTTCTTCGCCGGCTCACTTGGCGTGGTGTCCGGCGAGAAGTTTCAAGCGGCTGCCGATCTCGCCATTAAACAGAAGCTCCCGTTGGTGAGCGTCTACGCCTCGAGCGGCGTGCGTCAACACGAGAATTTCGCCGGGCTTACCCAGATGACCCGCATGGTTGAGGCGATCCGTCTCTACAAAGAGAAGGTGAACCTTCCCCACGTCGCGGTTCTACTGGGCAATGTGTGGGGCGGCGTCTCAGCGAGCGCCGTACCCAACGCCGACCTCATCCTGGCCACCTCGGGGACCAACTTCGGCTTCGCCGGACCGAAGGTCATCGAAGCCTTCGAAGGTTTCTCGGTGCCGACCGACTCCCAAAGCGCCGAAGCCAATCTGCTCGACCGCAATATCGACGTGGTCTTGTCCGACGTCAACGAACTCGTCTGGTACCTCGGCGCGATACTCACGTCAACGACGTTGCCCGACAAGCACCACCTGCTGAGCGCCGAGACGCCGCCGATGATACGCAACGTGACACCGTCGGACCAGCGCCGTTCCTTCGACTTTGGACCGGTGGGCATTTACGGTCCCCGCTTTGATGACATGAAGGGTTCGGTCTCCGTGCCCGCTGCGGCGCCACGCCAGGCCCACGTGAGCAGTGACTCCGACGCGCTCGTTGAGCAGTACCAAGACCTCATGACTGACGCCAACCGCGTCGACCTTGAGTTCATTGTCCGTTACGGCTTTACCGAGGCGATCGCCGTCTACAACTATGTGCAGGAGGCGGAATACAAGCGCTACCC
>PLZP01000019.1 GCA_003152215.1 Acidimicrobiaceae bacterium
TGAACAGGGCGGCACGACGCCGAGCGATCTTGATGAGATCGTCGAGCGGGTCTCGCGCGCCGGATCGACTCCGCTGGTCGTGGCCGACGGCGCAATCATCCTCGGCGTCATCGAATTGAAGGACGTCGTGAAGCAGGGTATCCGCGACAAGTTCGACGAGATGCGCCAGTTGGGTATTCGCACCATCATGATCACCGGTGACAACCCGTTGACCGCGGCCGCGATCGCGCAGGAGGCGGGTGTGGACGACTTCCTCGCCGAAGCCACGCCCGAAGCCAAGATGGCGCTCATCAAGAAGGAGCAGGAGGGCGGCAAATTGGTGGCCATGACCGGTGACGGCACTAACGACGCTCCGGCGCTGGCCCAAGCCGACGTTGGGGTCGCCATGAACACCGGCACGACAGCCGCCAAAGAGGCGGGCAACATGGTGGACCTGGATTCAAACCCCACGAAACTGCTCGACATCGTCGAGATCGGCAAGCAGTTGCTCATCACCAGAGGGTCACTGACGACCTTCTCGATCGCCAACGACATTGCGAAGTACTTCGCGATCATTCCCGCGCTCTTCGTCGTGGCCTATCCCCAGCTGCACGCGCTCGGCATCATGCGACTGCACAGTCCCGAGAGCGCCGTGCTATCGGCCGTGATCTTCAACGCACTTGTGATCGTGGCACTCATCCCCTTGGCGCTTCGAGGAGTCAAGTTCCGTGCCGCCAATTCGGCGGCGATACTCAGGCGCAACGTCTTGATCTACGGGGTGGGCGGCATCATTATCCCCTTCATCTTCATCAAGCTCATCGATCTCGTGCTCGTCGCGCTGCACGCCTACTAAAAGGAAGTCGTCATGCTCGTACATCTTCGCCGCTCGCTCGTTCTGGCAGTCATCTGTCTCGTGTTCTTCGGTTTCGTCTACGCCTTCGCGGGTGTCGGCGTGTCTCAGTTGCTGTTCAAGCACCAGGCCGACGGTTCACTGACTGCCAACGGATCGACGCTCATCGGACAGAACTGGGCTGCTGCCAAGTGCCCGGGAAACCCACAGGGCAGTTGCGTCTTCCACGGTCGCCCCGATGACACCGGACCCTACGCCGCGTCATCCACGTCGTCCGGCGGTGACAACCCGTTGGTCGCCAATGGCCACGACGGTGAGTCGGGGGCGACGAACCTGGGACCCCGCTCGAAGGTGCTCGTCGCGAACACGAAGGAACTCGTCGCCTACTGGCACAAGTTGGGCGTGCAGCCCACCGTCGATCTCGTCACCACCTCGGGCAGCGGAATCGACCCCGATATCTCCGCCCAAGACGCACTCGTCCAGATCCCGATGGTGACCAAGGCGACCGGCGTTGCACCCAAAGTCCTCAAGACGCTGATCGCGAAGCAGACGCATCCCGCGCAGTGGGGATTCCTCGGCAGCAGCTACATCGATGTGCTGCAATTGAATGAAGGCCTTGCGAAATTGGAGAAGTAGTTGAACTTGGCGAGATTATCTTCACCTGACTTCCTGGTTCACGCTCGCAACAAATTTGCGGTCGTTGCGGCGTTGACCGGGCCCGTCGTTGTTGATGCCGTCCTCGTTCCATTTCGCGGCTCCTACGCCAGTACCGCGGGCGCACTGACCACGGTGGCGGTGATTGCCCCACTTGCGGTACTGGGAAACAGAGCGGCGGGTGTGCTGGCGAGCCTCTCTGGCGCGCTGTGGTTCGATTTCTTCCTCACTAAGCCTTACGACCGGTTCGAGATCAGCCACCGTCAAGACCTGGAGACCACGATTGCGATATTCGTGGTCGGTCTCATCATCACCGAGTTGGCCGGACGAAGCCGACATCACTGGCGTGCAGCGAACGATTCGACGCAGTACGTCTCGATGATTCACAGCGTGGCGGAGTTGGCTGCGGCGTCGGTCCCGGTGGACGTCATCATCGATCAGGCGTGTAATTCGCTGGTGCCCCTGTTGTCGCTTCGCTCCTGTCGTTTCGAGCGTTTTCTCTCCGACCCTCCACTCGCGCGAATCCAGTCGAACGGTGAGGTCACGAACGTCGGGATGCGTTGGCCGGCGCGAGAGATTGGCATCCCCGGACCCGAGTCGGAGATCATCGCGCAATGGCGCGGTCAAGTCCAAGGTCGATTCGTCTTAACGCCCACGCGTGGTGCGCCCGTCACGCTCGAACAGAGGATTGTCGCCGTTGCCCTCGTTGACGTCGTCGCGGCGTACGTGATGGACGAGCCCCACGCCGCGTAACATGCGTCAGATGAAGCGGCGCCGACATCCATGCGCCCCTCTGCTGAGTCCATAATGTCGATAGGGAATACTGGTTCAATGCAGCGCGGCAAACTCCGGGTCTACCTTGGCTCGGCCCCCGGCGTTGGCAAGACCTTCCGGATGTTGGACGAAGGTTGGCGACGAAAAGAACGAGGTACTGACGTCGTCCTTGCCTATGTCGAGACGCACGGTCGACCCCTCACCGACGCCCAACTTCGCGACTTGGAGGTCGTACCGCGTATCACGCGCGAGTATCGAGGAACCGAACTCGAGGAGATGGACCTCGAGGCGGTATTGGCCCGCCACCCCGAGGTGGCCCTGGTGGACGAACTGGCTCACACGAACGTCGTCGGCAGTACGCACGAAAAGCGTTGGCAGGATGTTGACGTCATGCTCGACGCGGGCATCGACGTGATCACGACCGTCAACATCCAGCACCTGGAGTCGGTGAACGACGTGGTCGAGAAGATCACCGGCATCCGTCAACAAGAGACGATTCCCGACGCAGTCGTGCGCCGTGCGGAGCAGATCGAGATTGTTGACGTCACCCCCGAGGCACTTCGACGAAGGATGGCCCACGGCAATATCTACGCTGCGGACAAGATTGACGCCTCGCTCTCGAACTATTTTCGCGTGGGCAACCTCAGTGCGCTACGAGAACTCGCTCTCCTCTGGTTGGCCGACCGCGTCGAGGACTCCCTCCAGCAATACCTCGACGATCATTCAATACAGCAGAGTTGGGAGACGCGCGAACGACTCATTGTCGGCATCACGGGTACGCCGATCGACGAAACGTTGTTGCGCCGGGCCGCGCGGATCGCATCACGCACGGGCGCTGAACTGTTCGCCGTGCACGTGGTGAAGGCCGACGACATACGCCACACGCCCGCGGACACGTCAGTTGCGCGCGAGTTGGTTGAGGAGTTCGAGGGAATCTTCCAGGAAGTGGTGGCAGACGACGTCGCCACCGCGCTGGTCGCATTCGCTCGCGCTGAGCGCGGCACCCAGATCATTCTTGGTGCCCGTCGGCCACGACCGCGATGGCAACCGGCGAACGGCGTGGCGGAGAAAGTGCTGCACCACGCACGAGATCTGGACGTCCATATCATTGCGGTCGGCACTGATCGGCCCGCCCACGTGCACCAACCACGTCAACGCCAGAGCGTCTCTTGGCAGCGTCAGGTGATCGCGATTGTCGTGGCGGCCGTGCTCTTGCCGCTGCTGACCGTCGCAATGACGCAGGTCCGCTCCAGCGTGTCACTTTCAACAGTGTTCCTCGTCTACTTGGTGGTGATTCTTGGCCTCACGACGTGGGCCGGTGCTGTTGTCGGCGTGGTGGGCGCGCTCGTAGCTTCGGGACTCGAGAACTTCTACTTCGTCAAACCGTTGCACACACTCGAGGTGGCACGTCCCGATGACCTCGTGGCCCTTGTGGCCTTTCTCATCTTTGCTGTTGCGTCAAGTGTCGTCGTCACTCGTTTCGCCCGGCGCTCGCTTGAGGCCGATCGCGCTCGGGCCGAAGCGGCGATTCTCGCCGAGGCAACGGTGAATTTCGCTACGTCCCACGAAGACTTGCTGCCACTGCTCGATTCACTTCGTAACGTCTTCGCCGCCTCAAGCGTCGCGATCCTCGGATTACGTGAGGGGGAGTGGCGGGCCGACCTCGTGAGCGGAGAGCCGTTCACATCGGTCGAGGGTGCCCACTCGTTTGACATCGACGAGGAACATCGTTTGGTCGTGAGCGGTACGGCGCTGAACGATCAGGATAATCACCTCGTCGGCGCCTTCGCAGGACGGATGGCGGCGGGCCTGCGAGCTCAGATCATCGCGCGTGATTCGGCCCAACTGGAAGAACTGGCCGAAGCGGAGTCCCTTCGACTGGCGCTGTTTCGAACGGCGTCGAAGGAGTTGCTCGGTCCACTGGAGAAGGTGCAGGCCAACATTTCACTACTGTCGGGTAGTCATGAACTTCGTTCGCTCGATGAACGAAAGGCGGTACTCAGCGGGATCGAGTCACAGGTTCGCCAACTGACTCGACTTGTCGTGAACATCCTCGACGCCGGACGACTCGAGGCCGGTGAAGTGGTGGCGCACCCTGAAGTCATGCGACTCGACGTAGTACTGAACAGCGCACTGGCGAGTGTCGACGCGAAGGGTCGGACCATAGAACGAGATGTGCCGAGTTCGTTGCCGGAGCTCACGAGCGATCCCGTCCTCGTGCAGCGAGTCATCGCCAACGTGGTCAGCAACGCGTGTCGCTTCGGCCCCGTCGATCAACCCGTGTTACTCAAGGCCGGCGTCGTTGGCGATCGAATAGAACTCCTGGTGATTGACCGGGGACCGGGCATGTCCGCGGCGCAGCGTGACGTCGTCTTGGCCCCCTTCGACCGACTGAGCGGTGACCAGTTGAACGCGGGACTCAACCTGACGGTGGCGTCGGGCTTCATGCAGGCGCTGGGTGGCCGACTTCACTTCGAGGACACGCCGAGCGGAGGACTGACCGTCGCGATCGAACTTTCGCTCGATGGCACGACGTAGATTGCAGAATTCGGTCTGCCGATCGAATCGACATCTTCGTGAAATACGCACGGGTTAGCCTCGAACCGTGCGCGGTGTCCTCCACTCAATGACGTACTGACGTGACGCCAAGCAGGGTGCGGTCGGTCAAAGAGGCGAGGTCACTGCGATTCTCTTCGCAGGCCCGGCTTTCAAGTCGCGCCGCTCTTTGTCTCGCGACCCCGCTGCTGATCGGTCTCGCCAGCAATCAACGGGCCTACGGGACACTCGTGGCGCTCGGCGCCCTCTGGGGAGTCAGTCAGGACGGGCTCGACCGCTGGCGCAATCGTGCGCCGCGATTGCTCGGCGTCGCGCTCGCCGGTGGTCCCGGTTTACTCATCGGCGCCCTCTTCGTGAACCACGTCCACGCCCCGTGGGCGCTCGTCGCACTCTTTGGCGTCGTGGCGATGATCGCCGGTTTCATCGAGGCGTCGCTCTGGGCGACGCAGGGCATGTACTTCCTTCTAGGTGCGATTCTCGGTGGTGGGCTCGGTTTCGCGGGACGGGTCTGGCAGTCAGCCTCGTGCATTGTCGTGGGAGGGCTCCTTGTCTATCTTGTCGCGAGCCTCACAGATCGTCGAAGCCGTCGCGTCGACCAACGGCTGTGTCTCGCCAATGGGTTCGTGAGCATCGCCCAACTCCTGGACGCGATTGGCACCGAGGGCCTCCATCACGCGCGAAGCCGTGCCGTCGTCATCATCGATGCGGCCCAGGACGTCATCGGCGCCAAACGAATTCCCGGCGACGGCGAAGGCGTGGCCATCCACCAGTGCTTCATCGTGATTCTCCAGTTGGGTGAATTGGCGTCGTATTTGACGAGCAAAGTGGAGCCGGTCGACGTCGCGGTCACGACAGCACTCCGTCGCGTGTCGCACCTGGTCGAACAGGGTTCGTGCGTCAATGCGGTCGCTGCACTCGATGGCTACGCGAAGTCATTTTCAACGACGTTGAGCGCCCCATCTCGTCGACTGGTGGCTCGGGCGTTCGCGTGTCCTGATCGCGCGGCACTTGTGGCCGAGCCACCATTTCGCTCGACGATCCACCGGCTTCCACTGATCGATCGCTTCCGCTTCGCCATTCTCCTGGTCGGAGCCGTTGTCGTTGCCACAGTTATCGCGCACTCCTTGGATGGCCCGAGGGGCTATTGGCTCCCGATGAGCGTGGCCTTCGTCTTTCGCCCCGACCTCGGTCCGGTCATGCGTCGTGCGATCTCGCGAATCGTCGGCACGTGGGCGGGCGTTGGCATCGCGGCTCTGCTCGCGGTGGCGGGCAGTGAGCAAGCGCTCCTCATCGTGCTGTGCTGCGCCATGGCGGCCGCGGTACCGTGGGCGGCCCAGCGAAGTCACGCGTTGACGGTGATGGTCTTCACACCAATCATCTTCGTGTTCGTCGGCGTGCTTGGTCCCGATCAGAGCCTCTTTGGGCCGCGCATCGTCGAC
>PLZP01000056.1 GCA_003152215.1 Acidimicrobiaceae bacterium
GCTTGACAAACATAGGAGCATCACGCACCCGGCCGAGATTGCCATCCCGTTCACGCTGCGCCTATTCCTCGAAGTCTTTACCCAACGGTTCAGAGTCCAACTCGGTAAGTAATCCTGGAAAGAACAACTCGGTCCCGCTGCGAATTTCTTGCAACACTTCGCTCGGATAGCCGAGGTATGAAACGAGGTGGTGCATTGACTGATAATGCGAGATGAGCGCAACAGAAATTTGCAAGTGAAGGTCGTTCAAACTCGTCTCAGTCCGGAGCCTGTTTTCCACTCCACCGTCCAATTCGAAATACTCCAACACGCCAATTCCGGGATGCACGCAAGCGCTGAGGTAGTAATAGAAGCCTTCCCAACTTCCCGCCCGAATCCAACGTTTTCCAAAGATCTCGGCAGTCGCGCTGGGGCGTTGAAACTTCTCTTCAAATGCCTGCGGCCCGTCCTCCTCGTTGAACGTCGTTTCTCCGATCACGCTCCACTGGTTTGGCTCATTTGCAACTACCGATGACGGAAACATTTGTAATACGATCGCCCTGGACTTCTTAAGTCTGTTCCTGTAGTGCTTGCGCGTGGCATCCTCCTTGCCAACCGTATGCGTGGCAGCGATGGCCATCTCGCTCGCGCCGTTTGCATCTTCCAATAGAGCCCTTGCGGCGCGCTGCTCGACGGTGGCATCGTCATCTAGGAGCCAAGCGATGCGCGCGGAATACTCTTCCGCCATTCGCACTAACGGCAAGCAAGAGAATGTGATCTTTTCTTCACTACATAGTGCGCCTATTCCGCCGATCAAATCAGCAACCACCACGCTCCAAGCCTGCGCCAATTGGTAAATGATGTCGAACGGATACTTTGTGCCAAACTTCGCTTCGCAGTACTCAACTTCAACTCGAAATTGACTCTCCGAGATCACAGATCCCTGTTCGAACGATCGTCGTAATTGGGCAACGTAAGTCAGCATTCCAGAGACACCCAGTAGCCATGCCGAGAGCAGCGGATGAATGTGCCATTCGTCCTCGTCCATTTATGATCACCTCCCGCCCGAGCGCCTCACCTCGAAAGGCTAAATCATCGTCCGCCAATGGGTGCCCACGGCTCAACTCGCCATTCGGAGATTGTGCAAGTCGGCCCTCCGACACGGATCGGTGAAACGCGACACCAGAGCGTTTCGCCAACTTCCATACTCAGCGGTATTAGCTCAACTCTGTCGTCTGCATGTACCCTGCTGCTCCGAAGTACTGAAAGCACTTCGATCTGTTCTTCGTTATAGAGCGGCCTGTCCAACTGACCAAATGTCGGCCAGACTCCTGTGGCGTGAAAATGGTCGTAAGCGCGGGTAATTACGACGCGTTGCTCTCGACTTGAACCTTCGCCCAGAACCGACTCGTCGCTCACCCATACCCCCTGTGGTCAACGACGTGTAGGCCGAGTCACTTGAATGAGCCATGCGCTTCACAAGGGGCCAAGGAGTCGTCGCCAGACAGAAGGTATTGCGAGCAGTCAGTCGCCCTATCGACGGACCATCCGGATACAAGAACATCGCCACTGGCTTCGAGGCGCCTACTTGCCGTCTAAACATGCGCCGCAAGGGTACTCGACGAGTAGCCGCGACCGCGGCTCGGAAAGGACACTGAGCGTGTCTATCGAAAACCCGAATGTCCGCCGCGATCGCGACGACAAAAACAAGAAGACTCGTAAGAAGAATGACCCGAAGGTTTCGCGCATTGAGCCGAGCCTGCTCCCCGTTGCCCTGGTCAACCTAACCAGAATGATGATGAACCTGGCGAACATTGACCCGGTGAACAACCCTGACATTCCGTTGATGAGGAACCCCAGTGGTTTTGTGACTACACCACGCATCAGAACGGTGGCGTATCTGGCCAAAGCTATCCTGCACGACATCACCGTGTGCTCGTATTGCTGGAAGCCGGGTGATCTGCTGCTGGCGCCCGATGGCCTCCCCTGGGGACTCGCCCATGTGATTCCCCTCTGCAAGGGCGGAATCGAGAATCTGAGCAACATTGTCAAATGTTGCCAGACATGTAACACCTGGAAAGGCCGACGCATTGTGGCCCCACACCCCGAAACTTCCTGGGCTGCCGCTGACTCCGTAATCGGAACCGACCTATGGACGGACGCCTCCGACTTCTTCAAGGGGACCCTGGTGGTTCAGCCCTTCACCATGGAAATCGCCACGGAAGAGGAAATGACCGCCCTGACCGCACAGTGGCGACGGACGGCACGCGTCTGAGTCTCAAAAGCACACCCCGTTTGTTCAAGGGGTGTGCTTTTGTTGCTAGCTGAGTACCTCTCGAAGAGCATCTCCGTGGTGGGGCAAGCCGGTCTCGTGAGAAACGATGGCCGAAAGCCCGGTGGCGAGCAGAGCGGAGATGAGCAGATTAACGCTCGAATTCGATGTCTCCAAAAGCCGCTTCGTGCTGGGGTCGACAAAGTTGAGATTTCCTTCGACGTGGCGGGCCAACAACTTCGCTTCGCCTAACAATTCGTCCTCGGGACGATCCCACATGCCCGTCACAATGCGAGAGGCGAGTTCGCGGATCTCCACCTGAGGGTTAAGTTTCGGGTGCGTCAGCAGGTGACGCTCTAAGAGACGACCGTTCGCGGCGCTCAGGGTGTTTATAAGACCGAATCGATCTTTGTTCGTGAGCAGAGTGTTCAGGATTGCCGAGGCGTCGATCAACTCGGTGGTCGTGAACAGGGTGTCGGCGGCGACGGCCAGTTCAGAAGCGATTTCCGGGCTAATGGTGTGGTTGGGGGCGGCGATGTACATACCATAGATCGTGCCTACTAGTGACCGAGCACACGAAGACTACGGCCGGCGCATCCCTGGCGCAGGGTTCGGATTGACGAGTGGGCAAATGCTGTTAATAATGGGCACGCGTGACCGGGGCCAATCCTCGCTCACGACAAGGCAGTTGCCAATAACGACAAGGCCGTCAGCGTTGTCAGTGGAGAAAGACTTACATTTTCCTAAACCGTGTGCGCAGGTTCGAATCCTGCCGGGGGCACTGCCGGGGCACGGACGGAGGCGCGTATCGCGACCTCTTGAAAACTCGAGGTCCTAGTCATTCGGCCAAGCGAAGCCAACGCTCTTCCGTCGCGTTCAACTCTTCTAGGAGATCGGCTAACTCCGCACCCAGTTTCGACTGTTCCGCGTGATCGGGCGAGGCCACGATTTTCTTCGTTAGCACCGACCGTCGTCGTTCGAGACGTGCCATCTCTTTTTCGGCGTCGCGAATCTGGCGTCCGAGCGGGACGTTTGGGGTCGAGAGGGGCGCGCTTGCCCCAGTGGGCACCGGCGCACCGGCGGAGCTCTTGGTGGTTTGCGCAATCCACGCGTCGATGCCGCCGGGAACCTCAACTATCGTTCCGCTGGCCTGCACCTCGAGAAGGCGGTCGGTCGTACGACTAAGGAACGTGCGATCGTGCGAGACAACCACCAGTGTTCCGGGCCACTGACTCAAGAACTCCTCAACGAGTCGAATGGTCTCGAGGTCGAGATCGTTGGTGGGTTCGTCGAGGAACAGGACGTTCGGGCGCAATGAGAGGGCCAAAAGCAACTGCAGTCGCCTCCGCTCGCCGCCCGAGAGATCCTTGGCTTTCGTCATCGGTAGGGCCCCAGTGAACCAAAACCGCTTCATGAGCGCGACGTCGTCGGGTGAACCGGGAATACCCCGTGGTCCGGCGACGAGTTCTTGAACCGTCGCTTCCAGGTCGAAACCACCCCCATGCTGTTCGAGGAACGAAGCCACGACCGTGGGTCCGCGCTTCACCGTTCCCTTCGAGGGTGCGAGGAGTTGGGCGAGCAGGTTTAGGAACGTCGACTTACCTGCTCCATTAGGCCCGACGACGCCGACGCGCTCTCCGGGGCCGAGATCGAGGTTGACGTCGTGGAGGATTGGCTCTTGACCTTCGTAGGCGAAGGTGACTCCATGGGCCTTGATCACTGTGTTGCCGAGCCGCGGGACGTTGGTTACCAGGTCGAGCGTCCCGACTCGCGCCGCGGCTTCGGGTCGAGTCGCCAAGAGGCGCCTGGCGGCGTCGAGTCGGGCTTGGGGCTTTGTGGCGCGAGCTTTGACGCCTCGGCGAAGCCACGCCAACTCAGTTCTCGCGAGATTGCGACGAATCTGCTCGGCCGTGGCCGCGTGTTCTTCGCGCTCTGCTTGGGCCTCGAGGAGTTGGGAGTAACCACCCGCGTGCACGTACGTTTTGCCTCGGTCGATTTCGACCATCCGCGTCGTGACCTGATCGAGGAGGAAACGATCGTGGCTTACTAAGACCACGGCACCTTTGAAGCTCTTGATCTGCTGTTCGAGCCATTGGATGGCGTTGAGATCCAAGTGGTTCGTTGGCTCGTCGAGAATGAGCACGTCGAGGTCCTCGCTGAAGACGCGAGCGAGTGCGACGCGCTTGAGTTGGCCACCGGAGAGGTTCTCCGTTTCGACGTCGGCTTCACTGAGCATCCCGAGGCGGTCCAGCGCGGCGTCAACTTTCCATCCGCTGCCCAGAGTTTTTCGAACCGTGCCGGTGGGCAACGTCGGTATCTGCTCCAAGAAGCCAACGTGCGCGTCACGACCACGGCGAATGTTGCCGGAGTCTGGACTCAGCGTCCCGGCGATAATCCTGAGCAGCGTCGTCTTGCCAACGCCATTGATGCCCACCACGCCGATTCGATCTCCCGAGGAGATGGTTAACGACAGATTCTCTAACAGAGTTCGGTCGGCGCCTTCGAGGGTGACCTCTTGGAGGTCGACGAGAATTGTCACGGGACACCAAGGCTAATGACCCCCTATCGGAAACGTGCTCTCGGTGACTTTTCGTGCGGCTCAGTTGAAGATGACCTCGAACGATTGCTGGAAGTGTGCCAGGGCGCACATACCTCCGGTGCAGCCCGTCGCCCCCTCGGCAGGGTGAGGTCGAGGTCGCACGTCACTTTTCTCTGCCGGTCGCTTCGCGAGTCGTGAGACTGATGACCATGCATCTGAAGAAGGTGAACTGCGACTGAATGTCTCGAACTCGTGATGTACATTTGCGCAATGTCGACAACAGAAGAACAGACCTGGGCGTACGAAGACTCCCGCCGGCGCATCGATGCGCTCGCTCGCCAGCTCAACATTGAGCAACGCGCCACAGTCGTGCCGTGCTGCCCACTGTGGACTGTGAACGATGTGGTTGGACACCTGACCGGACTGCTCGAAGATCGACGCGATGCAAATATGCCGAGCGGTTCCTTCGGCGATTGGACTGCCGCGCAAGTTGCCCGTCAACGCGACCTTCCCATGTCGCAAGTGTTGGACAAGTGGCAAGAACTGGCGGCGATGGAAATTGATGGCCCCCCATCGTTGGCCGCTCTTTCCTTTGACATCGTGACCCACGAACACGATATTTATCAAGCGCTCGGAATTGCGGGAGACCGCTCCACGTACTGGGTAACTGTCGGCGCCGAGCGTGCCGGGGAGCGGATGAGGTCAATGCTGACGGAGGGTTCCGCGCCCGGTGTGCTGGCAACGACCGAAGATGGAACGCATCTTTGCGAGGGCGCCGAGACGCCGATTGGACTCGAGACCTCGTGCTACGCACTCCTTCGACTCGCGACGGGGCGCATGAGTCGCGCACAGGCGCAATCGCTCGGTTGGGATTCGGATCCATCACCCGTGCTCGACGCGTTATTCGCCGACGGCTTCTTCGTCCTCCAGCCGTACGATGTCGCCGAGGTGGGCGGCTTCTAGTCGGTTGTCGGAAGACGGCCCCAACGGGGCTGGCGCTTTTCAATGAACGCCTTCATTGATTCCTGCGCGTCCGGGTGCAGACTCGCCGAGGCCATCGTGTCGGTCGCGAAGGCGTAGGCGTCATCTTGGTCCATGGCGATCTGCTCATAGAAGGCTCGCTTGCCAATGCCCTTTGAGGCTGCGCTGCCGCGCGTGACACGACGAATCATCGTCGACGTCGCTCCATCGAGTTCAGATGTTGGCACGACGAGATTGACGAGTCCCCACTCCAGGGCGGTCTTGGCGTCAATCGCGTCGCCGCTCATCGCCATCTCGAGTGCGCGCTTTCGACCAATGGATCGCCCGACGGCCACGAGGGGGGTGGTGCAGAAGAGGCCCCCCTTTCCACCCGGCGTGCAGAACGTCGCCTCCTCGCCCGCGACGGCCAAGTCGGCGGTGGCGACCAACTGGCATCCGGCGCCCGTTGCGAGAGCGTGAACTCGAGCAACGACGGGTTGGGGAATCGATTGGATGGTCTGCATCATCAACGTGCACACGCCAAAGAGGCGCTGTAGCGAGGCGAGGTCTTGCCCCGCCATCTCTGTGAAGTCGTGCCCGGCGCAGAAGAGGCGCCCTTTGGCGGCCAAAATGACGCCGGTTGCGTCACTGTCGCCGACGTCGCGGAAGGCCTGCGTTAATTCGGTCATGAGATCAAGCGAAAGGACGTTCAAGCGCTCCGGTCGATTCAGCCAAATGGTCACGGTATCGCGATCGCGCTCACTCATGACGTAGTGGAACTCATTCATTTGCAGCTCCTTTAACGATTCGCGAACGAGCCTAATTCGCTCGAGGTAAGGGCATTACGAAAGCCGATCGGTGAGACGTTGCCTTCGCGGCGAGGGGTACATCGATCGAATCGGGACCTACGCTTCGGGTTGAGGGACCGCAGCGTCGCCGCCGTCTCCTAGGTAATTGTCAATCAGGGTCAGGAGCAACTTCAGGTCGAGTGGCTTGGTGAGGTATTCATTCGCGCCGGCGTCACGGAACCGACGGACTTGACCGGGCGTCGCGTCGGCCGAGAGAACGACGATTGGAATGTTGGCTGTCGTCGCATCAGCTCGCAGCCGCTCGAGGACATCGAAGCCATTGATGTCGGGGAGGTGCACGTCGAGGAGAATCAGATCGGGGTGTCGGGTCTGAGCGATGTTAATCCCGGGATTGCCCTGGACCGAGGTGAGGAGTTGAACGTCAGGCCGCTGAAGAAGGAGCCGTTCGACGAGTTGGACGTTGTAGAGGTTGTCTTCGATGTAGAGGATGGTGGTCATAGTGACTCGTTGGAGCCCCTCTCGGTCGTTGGCGTCATACTAGCGACGGCCCCTCAGTGCTATTGGATATCGGTAACTCGAACCAAAAGGTCGATCCCGCGTCGACCTCGGTCTCAAAGCCAAGTTTGCCGCCCATGGCCTCAACAAGGGTCTTCGAGAGTGTCAGTCCGAGTCCGGTGCCTTCGATGCCACGAGACTCCGCATCGAGACGATCGAAGGCGGTGAACAGTCGCTCGCGAAGGTCGGGTGCGATGCCAAAGCCCGTATCCGACACTGAGAATCTCACGGTGTTCCCATGCAAATTGCACTGGATCGTGACGCTGCCGTGGCTGCGGTTGTACTTGATCGCATTGGAGAGCAGGTTCAGTATGACCTGCTTCAGACGCAAGTGGTCGGCGAGCACGGCGTAGTCGAAGGAATCGTTGAAGCCAATGTCGACGCCGCGCTCCTGCGCTTGAGGACCAATGATGTCAAGGCACTCGGACACGACTTCGTGCAGATTGACCGACTCTGGCGTCAGACCGATGTGGCCGCTCTCGACGCGCGAGATGTCGAGGACTTCATTGATCAACGTAAGGAGGTGCTGCCCGGACTTGTAGACGTGGTCGACGAGTTCTAGGTCGTCAGGGGACTGAAGTTCCATTTGAAGAATCTGAGCGAATCCGAGGACCGAATTCAGCGGCGTCCTTAGTTCGTGGCTCATTCGCGACATGAATTCGCTCTTTGCCGCGTTGGCCCGCTCGGCTTCTTCCTTCGCGGCCGCCAAATCCTCCTCGGCGCCAACGGTGTTTGACACATCGCGCGAGACGAGCACGGCGCGATAAGACTCGCCATCTTCGTCGCGAAGTAGTCGTCCGCGTGTCTCAATAATGAGCCATCGACCGTCTGCGTGGAGGGCCCGGAAACGATAACTCATCAATTCTTCGTTCCCTTGGGCGAAGAGACGTTCCAATTGCGCGACCACTCGAGCCTGATCGTCGGGGTGCATGATCGACATTGCGCTTTGACCCATGCGCTCTTCTTTGGGATAGCCGTAGATTCTCTCGGTGCCAGGGCTGGCTTCAAGAATCTTGAAGTTTCGGTCAATGACGACAATGGAGTCCGGCGCGGCGTCGAGAATCGCTTTCGTCTTGGAGAAACTTCGGGCCAACGCGACTTCCCACGCCACCGACTCGGTGATATCGCGAGAGATGAAGACCAACCTCGACGGTGGACCAACGCCGTCGCGAAGTGTTCGACCACGAATTTCCAACGTCACGATGTGGCCGTCGCGGTGATTCATTTGACAACGAAGGGCAACGGCTTCGTCTCGTTCGAAGGCGGTTCGGAATGATCGTTCCACAAATTCGCGATCATCGGCCACCACGAATTCGGTTACGAATCGCCCCACGCGGTCCGATGCGGGTACGCCGTGTAGCTCCCGCGTCCCGGGACTGGCCTCAAGAATAAAGAGATTGCGGTCGATGACGATGATGGAGTCGGTCGCGGCGTCAAGGATTGCCTGTGTAGTTTCTCTACTCTCAGCGAGGTCCGCTTCTGCGGCGACGTTGTTCGTGATGTCGCGAGCGATGAACACTGCTTGGTGAAAATCCCCGTCGGCGCGTTGGAGTGCTCGTCCGCGCGCCTCCACTACCATCCAGTGTCCATCCGCGTGCTGGGCTCGGAATCGAAACCCCACAATGTTGTCGCTATCCTGGTCGAACGTTTTTTTGAGCATCTCCTCCACGTCGGCACGATCTTCGGGATGGATAAGAGTGAATACGCTGGCACCGTTAGCGACTTCGTCGGGGAATCCAAAGAAATTCTGTCCTTGCGGACTGTTGCGCGCGACCACCATGTCGCGGTCAATGATCACAGTGAGGTCTGCTGCCGCCGCGAAAATGGCCTTGGTCATCTCAATGACCTCGGCGAGTTCGTTGACATCTTCGTTGCGAGCCGTCACGTCGCGGCCCGTCGCGTAGATCAGATTGTCTCGACGCTGGGACGTCCACTCGATCCATCGATACGAACCGTCACTGGCTCGGATTCGATTCTCGAATCCGGCGCGAAGGCCCTCTGGGCTCTGCCATTCAGCCTCGGCTTCGGCGATCGTCTTCGCGACATCGTCGGGATGCACGAGTTCGATGAATTTCTGGCCCTTCATTGCGTTGACGTCCCACCCAAGGAGCTGCTGCCACGCCGGATTGGTAAACCCGAGTCGTCCGCCGGGCTCGTACACCGACAAGAGGTCAGCGGAGTTCCAGAAGTACTGGTCCAGATCAGGTGCCGAAGTGCCGCTCTTTGACACCGAAGTGGCGTGGGTACGCGCCACTGCGCGCTTGCGTGCTCGGCGATCACTCAATTTTGGCCACACACCCCAACTTACAGTTCGTGCAACTTCATTTAGAACCATCATTCCGAGATCGATTAGTGGACGTTCTCCTCGAAACAGGAATCCGGCCCGCCAAGTGGGCGGACCGGATTCCTGCGGAGCCAGGCTCCTTCGTTGTAACTATTGACTCTTGGTGCTCAATACGACCGTCGAGTTCCTCGCCGACGTGTTGAAGTGCAGCTGAACCCTCACGCGAAGTCGCTGCGTGAGGTACTTGTCGGCGGCCGCCGCACGACTGCGTGCCAGGCGAAGGTTGCCCTTGGCGTAGGCGGTGATCGACACGACAGAGTGCGTGGTCAACTTACGAATCAGCACGATGATCTGCGTGCGACCGGCGCCCGAGAGTGCACTGGTGTTGCCGGCGAACCTAATTCGCACGGCCCCAGGAATCGGGAGCTTCGCGAACGTCACGGTCGTGGCTGACGACGAGATGGTCGCGTACGTCGAGTCGTTAGCCTTGGTCGCGGTAACGAGGCACGTACCAGCGGTGGCGGACTTGAGCGTGGCGCCCGAGAGAGCGCACCCCGTGGCCGAACCGTTGGTGACCGCGTAGGTCAGAGCGCCCGTACCGGAACCGCCGCTGGTGTGCAAGGCGAACGTGCGGCCGTAGGTCGCACGAACTGAAGTGACCGCGAGGGCCGCCTGCGCCATGCCAGTGGTGATGGTCTTGGTGTCAAGGACACGCAGCGCGTCGCCCGAGTAGGTCAGCGTGTAGGCCGTGCCCGGCGTTCCGGTCAAGGTCAGGCCACTGAACGTGGCCACACCGGCCACGAAGTTGGCGGTTGCACCGGCCGTGACTGTGCCACCCACGCCCGCGGTGATTGCCGCGGTCGCCGCACCGGTTACGACGGTTGTGACGACGTTGCCGCCGGTGTCCTCAACCTTGATGACCGGCTGTGAAGCGAGCGCAACGCCCGTCGCAACGGACGCACTGGGTTCGGTCGTAATGACGAGCTGCGAAGGCGCGCCCACGGTGACCGCGACACTCGTCGAGACCGCAGATGTGAGAGCACCATCTGAGAACGTCACCGTGTAGGAACCGGTAGGTGCGTTCACGGTGAATCCAGAGTAAGTGGCGACGCCAGCGACAGCAACTTTTGTTGCCGGTGTCACGGAGACGCCACCGGTCGAAATTGAGGCGGTGATGGTTGACACGTCGGTCGCAGCGACGTTCCCCGCAACATCTTCAACCTTTACAACTGGCTGTTGTGCAAGTACGGCACCACTGGCGGTCGTTGCTGACGGCTGGGTCGTGATGACGAGTTTCGCCGCGGCGCCTGCGCCTACGGTGATCGGCGTCGAGATTACCGACGTCACACCGGGACCGCTAAAGGTCAGCGTGTACGGGCCAACGAGCTCATTCAGCGTCAAACCGGTGAACGTCGCGAGTCCCGTCGTAGCGGACACGACGGCAGTGTTGTTCGTCACGGTGCCCACGGCACTGGTCACGGTCGCGGTAACCGTCGACGTGTTGCCCAAGATGGCGTTACCACCAACATCTTCAACCTTTACAACTGGCTGTTGTGCAAGGACGGCGCCACTGGCGGTCGTTGCTGACGGCTGGGTCGTGATGACGAGTTTCGCCGCGGCGCCTGCGCCTACGGTGATCGTTGTCGAGACAGCCGACGTCAAACCACCATCGGTGAACGTCAAGGTGTAAGCAGCGGCGGGCGCATTCAACGTGAGGTTGCTGAAGGTCGCGACACCGGCTATTGCCACGGCAGTGCCGTTCACTACGGTTCCGCCGCCCGACGTAAGTGTTGCGGTCACCGTGGAGGCGTTACTGGTAATCGTGTTACCACCCGAGTCTTGAATGTCGATGACCGGTTCCTGTGTAAGCGCTGCACCAGCCGAGGCCGTTGCAGAAGGCTGCGTGGCGATGCCCAACTTGGCGGCGGTGCCAGCGGCGACCACCGTCTGAGCGACGGTCGTGGCCGAGGCGAGTGCGCCATCGGTGAAGATGATGCTGTACGAGCCGGTAGGTGCGTTGATCGCAAGACCCGAGAAGTTCGCCGCGCCCTGCACGGCGGCCTTGGTATTAGCCGAGATTGAGGAGCCGACCGGACCTGCCACGAGCTCCGCGGTGACGGTCGAGGTATCGCCCTTCAAGATCGCGCCGCTGGTGTCGGTGACGTCGACGGCTGGTTGGACCGCGAGGGCGGCACCACTGGTGGCGGCGAGCGACGGCGGCGTGGCAATTACCAATTTCGCACCTGGACCAGTAATGCCAATGGTGCCAGACGCAATGGTCGGCAGCGCACCATCAGTGAACGTCAAGCCGGCAATCGTGGTGTCGAGTGGCGCCGTAATGGCGAGACCACTGAACGTCGCGACACCTGCGGTCACGGTCTTCGTGGCATTGGCCAATGACGTCCCCGACGTCGTGAACGAGGCGGTCACGGTCGAGGAGTTGTCCGACGTCACAATGTTGCCGCCGGAGTCCACGACGTCAATGACGGGTTGAGGCGCGAGAGCGACGGTGTCGATTGCACCAGCAGGTACGGTCGCGGCACCAGTAAGTTTGGCGGCGGCACCGACGGAAACAGTGACCGTGTTCGATGCGGCAGACGCCGCCGGGTCGGCGCTGTCACTAAAGGTCAACGTATAGGGACCGGCCAAGGCATTGAGCGCAACGTTGGTGAACGTGGCAACGCCACTCGCGACGGTCGCGGTGCCGGACACCGACACGCCCCCGGAAGTGATCGTTACGGTGACAGGCCCGGTTGCACCGGAATCGGGAGTGTTGCCCGTGTTATCGATGTCGACCACCGGCTGCTGTACGAGGACAGCGCCACTGGCGTCCGTCGCGGAGGGCTGCGTTACGACCACCAAGTGGTACGGCGCTGCGGCTGAAGCGGTGGTCGCGAGTCCGACGAGAAAGGTTGCGCCGAGCAGCGCGCTGGCGACGAGTGTGCGTGTGAACACGTGACGCCTTAATACGAATATCTTTTGTGTGTGCATGACCTACTCCGTGATTCGCTCAGTACTACCTATAACAACCGTATCGGTCTCAATACGCATTGACACAAATCGACGCGTGTTCTGCGCGCAGTTGTGACAACTTTGTTCGCAAGAAATGTTCGTTGTTGTTTCGTCGTTACATTATGTATCTACTGTGAGTTGTTAGACAAATAATTTGTGTCATCGTGCACGTAGTCGCGTTCACCTTGCAATAGCCGATTATGCGAGACAGCACGAACGCGTTGTGAGGTTGCAACATCGGTTCACAAGCGCCGAGCGACCTGAACCATCGTCGACAATTTCGAATTTTGGTAACAATGTGAAATTTTCGTTGCGAGCACCTCGCGGGAGGAGAATATTCGTCAATCGAGGCGTCGACGTGCGCGTAACGTCTCACGACTCCACGTTCATTCAATGCAGCGACACTGCTCTCGTTCGTTCGCGGACGTGCTCAAAGGCACATCATTTTGCGTACGGGGTGCCGTGAATTCGAGTCATCAACAGCGAGTTGGTGGCAAACGTTATTGTGGAGTACGGAGACTGGCGACAATGGAACTCGAACTGAAACACTTGCTTCGACACATCACGCTGCGCTGGATTCACGGCCGAGACGCCTGATGGATCAACGAACGGACAGGTCGGGTCGTCCACTTCCGTGGCTCATCCAGGGTGGAATGGGCATCGCCATCTCCCACTGGCCGTTGGCGCGCCGAGTCGCGATGAGCGGACAGCTTGGCGTCGTGTCGGGGACGGGCATCGAAACGGTGTTCGTTCGACGCTTGCAGGATCATGGTGTCGACGAGGGCCTAC
Organism: Acidimicrobiaceae bacterium; assembly: GCA_003152215.1. Classification (GTDB taxonomy): domain Bacteria; phylum Actinomycetota; class Acidimicrobiia; order Acidimicrobiales; family RAAP-2; genus RAAP-2. The sequence goes on from PLZP01000056.1 coordinate 13,200, forward strand.
GAGTAGTTCTCGACGCGTTCCCTCTCCAGTCTGTCGTTGATCATGTCCTCGCCAAATACGCAAAAACGAAGCGCGCCGCCGGTACGCCTTATCTCGCGGTTCCGATGCTCACCCATCGAAACGTGCAGAGTTCCCACGACCTCCTCGTCCTCGCTTCGTTCGTGGAAGTGGCGTTGGCGAAGTCCGGACACGACGGCCTCATCGGCATCAACCTCTTGACGAAGGTCCAGATCCCGACGGTGCCAACGCTCTACGGTGCCATGCTGGCCGATGTGGACTACGTCCTCATGGGAGCGGGCATTCCCGCACATATCCCGAGCATTCTGGACCGCCTGGCATTGGGTGAGATCATCGAGACGTCACTCGTCATGGACGGGAATCCCGAAAGGGATGAGGTGCCCACGCTTCGCTTTGATCCGCAGCGGTTCCTTTCGGCGCACGTTCTCACACGACCGAACTTTCTCGCTATCGTCTCATCACACGTGCTGGCGACCGCGTTGACCAAGCGCAGCACGGGGACGGTCGAGGGATTCGTCGTCGAGAGTCCCGTTGCGGGCGGACATAATGCACCACCACGGGGCGCACTGTCGCTCGATGGCGAAGGCAACCCTATATATGGTGAACGCGACCAGGTTGACTTCGCTGTCATGCGTGGCCTTGGCGCACCATTCTGGCTGGCCGGTGGCGTTACCACGCCAACGCACGTGCGCGAGGCGCTCGAGGTCGGAGCGACGGGCGTGCAAGTCGGCACGCTCTTCGCCTACTGCCGCGAGTCGGGGATGTCGAATGAACTCAAGCAATCAGTGATTGCAGGAGCTCGCGCCGGGACATTGAGTGTGAAGACCTCGACCCGAGCGTCATCGACGGGCTATCCCTTCAAGGTCGCCGTTATTGACGGAACACTCTCGGACGAGCGGGTGTACGCCGACCGGCACCGAATATGCGATCTCGGTTACCTGCGAGAGGCGTACTTGAAGGATGACGGATCGGTTGGCTATCGGTGCCCGAGCGAACCGGTGGACATCTATGTCTCCAAGGGCGGCGAACGCGAAGACACGATTGAGCGGACCTGTCTCTGCAACGCGTTGATGGCGACGGCCGGATTCGCACAGATTCGAAAGAAGGGCGAGGTCGAGCCCTCCATTGTCACCAGCGGTGACGGCATCAATGAAATCGCGCCACTCCTCGTCGAGCGAGAGAGCTACGGCGCGCTCGACGTGATTGAGTTCCTCGAACCGGGTCTACGTGACGGTGCCCACTCGAAGGCCGATTGACACCTGCACCGACGCTCGCGAAGGTGGCTACAGTCAGAGGTCTAGAAGCACACTCCGGAGGACGCCATGACTGATGCCACTCGACCACCCCTAACGTTCTCTTTCTTTCCGGACGTTCCGTCCTTCGAAGTGACGAGCGATGACATCGCTGATGGAGTGGCTCTGTCCCACGCACAGGTGGCGGACATCATGGGCTACAGCGGTGAGAACAAGTCGCCGCAACTTTCGTGGAGCGGCTTTCCCGCGGAGACGAAAAGCTTCACCATCACCGTGCATGACCCTGACGCACCGACGGGCAGTGGGTTTTGGCACTGGCTCGCGGTGAACATCCCCGCCGACGTCACCGATCTGGCGACCGGCGCTGGCTCAACCAATCCCGACGAACTTCCCGACGGCGTGCTGCAGGCCCGAAACGATGCGGGAACCGTTGGCTACGTTGGTGCAGCCCCGCCGTCGGGGGACCCGGCGCACCGCTACGTGCACACGGTCCACGCGCTTGACGTTGAGCAACTGGACGTCGACGCTAACTCCAGTGCCGCCGTTGTCGGCTTCAACCTTCGCTTTCACGCGATCGCTCGAGCCCAGATCGTCCCCGTCTTCGGATCGTGATCTCGCTGTAGCGACGACGGCGTCGCTCAACTCTGCCCCGCACGCGGCGGAGATACGCGTGAGCCCTGCTGTCCACCATTAGCGTAAGTCGAACATGGCGATGGCTTCTGCGGGTGTCCGCACTCTCTCGCTTTCGGTGTGATGTTGACGTTCAGGGGATTCGATGAGTACTGATCAGAGCCCGGGTCCTTTGGCCCTCGTGGGGTCGGGTGAGTACCTGCCCCAAATGGCTGAGATCGAGGGATCACTCATTGCCGGTCGCCCGCCTCGCTACGTGCAGATCGCCACGGCCGCGGTGCCCGACGGGGAACCGACCGTCGAACGTTGGCACAATCTCGGAATTGCACAGGCCGAACGACTCGGCGTCGAGCCGGTGATTTTGGACGTCAAGCATCGCGACGACGCCGACAGCGCGGACATTGCGAAACTGGTGGAGGGCGCCGGACTCATTTACCTCTCCGGCGGCCATCCCGGCTTTCTCGCCGAGACATTGCGTGACACTGTCGTGTGGGCCGCAATCGTCGAGGCGTGGCGAAATGGTGCAGCGCTCGCGGGATGCAGCGCCGGCGCCATGGCCTTTTCGGCGTGGGTTCCTTCGCTGCGTCACCCCCGTGAAGGAGGGACTCGGGGACTCGGACTGTTGCACCACGTGCGAGTGATTCCCCACTTTGACGCCTTCGTCTCGCGAATACCAGACATGATGACCCGATTCCTCTTGCCGCACGATCCCGCGATCACCGTGCTCGGCGTCGACGAAGAGACTGCTCTGGTGGGTGGGCCAAGTGAATGGGTCGTCAAAGGAAAATCGTCGGCGTGGCGTCTCACTGACTCGGGGCGCGAACAGTTGGTCAGTGGAACGACCGTCACGACGCCGGTGTAGCTCGCTTCTTGCCGATCTTCAGGTCGGCAAAAGGTCTTCGAGTTCACGACTCTTCGTTTCGGGAAGTGCCCAGAACAGCGCGGCGACGAACATCGCGGGCAAGAACGTCAGCGCCGCGGCTAACGCGAAGCGATTGCCAATGTCCGCAATCGCCCCGAACATGACCAGTCCAGTCACTGCGCCAAGAACACCCGCGGCGAGGAACCAACCCGAAGCCGACGCGCGCACCGACGTGGGAAAGAGTTCGTTGACGAGTGCACCGCCGGCTGGCGCGAAGATCGAACCGAACATGACGCCCATCACGTAACCAATGACGAGGGCGTACTTCGGACCTGAATAGGAAAGCACCCCAAAGAGCGCGAGTCCGGTCATGCCGAGCGCGCCCGTCACACGTCGACCAAAGTGATCGGCCATGGCGCGTCCGAGCAGTAGACCAACGAGCCCCGTCGCCCCCGCACCGACAACCATGAGCGCCGTGGTGACGCCCGAAAGATGGTCGATGTTCTGGGCGTAGAGAAAGATGAAACTGTTGGCTGGCCCCGTGATGAACGAAAGCGCGAATGCGACAATCGAAAGCAGAATCAGGTGCCGTCGAAACTGCGCGCGAACTGCTCCGAGAGCCGGGCCCACATGTTTGGATGTTCGCTCTGCCAGCGCGAAGCGATCGGGTTCCGTGGCCCATCGATTGATGAGGGGCAGCAGCGCGAGAGGCACGACGGCGAGAAGAAAGAGCCCACGAAATCCGAGTGTCTTGGATGCGAGGCTGTGGATTATGGCCGTGAGTCCAGCGCCGACGCCGTAACCGGCGGCGACCAGAGCGAGCGCCTTGGCGCGACTCGACGTGTCGGTCTGTTCAGCGGCGATGACCTCGGAGAGTGCGTTCGTCGCGCTGAGCAATGGGCGCCCGAGAGCGAAGATGACGACGAACCACCAGTAGCCGGGACTAGCCGCCGCGAGAATGGTTGCGCAGAGTCCCAGCCCGACGCTCAGCACGAGCATTCGGTGTCGACCGAAGCGGTCAGCCAGCGCGGTGAGGGGAAGTCCTCCAAGCGATGCCAGCCGGATGATTGCGAGTCCGACGCCCAGCTTCGTGCCGGAAAGACCAGCCTGATCGGCGAGGGTGGCGCCGTGGACCAGGTGACCGAACGTTCGCGCAACGTCGCCCAGTGCGGTCACGACACCGAACTGTCCGAATCCCGAGGCGAAGGACGCCAATACCGCACCGATCACCACGCGGTCGTTCCAACGGTGCAGTCTCGGCGTGTTGTCGACCGGATCGAACGTCGGGGAATCCATCAGATGCGCATCGCACTCGACGAAGTCGGTGATGTACGAGTCGATCGGCGCGCGAACCAGAAGGGGCTGTAAAGGATGACGAAGAAAAGGGGAACGATGATGACGCCTGTCACGAGATACCAAGGATACGGTCCCATCAGGCGAAGGAGCGTCCACTGTCGAGGTGCGTGACGAAAGAACATGTAGTTCGCGTTCAGTACGACATCCGCCAAGGCGACGACGACGGCGTAGACATACGTAATGATCGACGAGCGAAGCACCGATCCCGATCGAGGACTTCGTCGCAGGCCGACGACGAGGAAGAGTGCGGCCAGAATAATTACGGTGTGACCAATGACGTATTCGAAGAACTCGACGTGCGGAAAGGGGACGTCGAGATCAGGCGTCACGAGTCCCTGAAAAGCGCCCGCCAATCCCCAGTAGTACGTCAACTCGATGAGTTGGGGAGTTAACCACCAGCACGCCGCAGCGCCAACCAACAGTGTGAAGTTGCACAACGCCAGTGGCAGCGATGTGTGGAGTGACCAGGTGCCGTCATGGACCTGGCGCACCGTGTCGACGACGCAGTCGCTGAGGAGCACGAGCCCGATGCACTTTGCCGCCGACTCGGTCCAGGGACCTGGCGAACGACGAGCGCACACCAGAAGGACGGCGAAGGTGACGACGAGCACGCCCACGCAAAGCCAGTAGGGCAGCAGAGCAATCGAGGCGGTGAACACTCCCATTCCACATGGGTTTAGCAGGCACTGTCCACACCAAGTCTCGGAACGCTACGTTCTGAGATATGTTCGACCTGTCCTCCCTCCTTGATATTCGTGGATGGCTGTCGCGACAAGTCCCGTCGCATAGCTCGAAGGCTTTCGAGCGGTGAAGAACGCAGAGGGAACATCGTCCGGGGCGGACAACATTGAGGATGACGAACGGAGAGTCCTCGCTGACGTCCGGTCGCTTCTCGATCAACTGCAGTTGGACGTCGCTCATGAATTGTCCCTGGACAGTGATCTGTCGAAGGATCTCGGTGTTGACAGCCTCGCTCTCGTTGAACTCTGCGATCTTCTTGAAGGTTCGTTCGTCGTCACCCTTCCCGACGAAGTCTTTCTCACCGCGACGACACCTCGCGAGTGGCTGGCCTCGATCCGAAAGGCAAAGGGGACTGACGGCCAGTCGGTCTCTTCTCCCTTTGAGTTGCGAGACGGCCACGAAGGCGTTCGTATCGGAGCACCGACGCCCGGAATATTCCGGCGGTTGACCCAGGAGGCGCAGTGGCAGCGCCAACCACGGCGAATAGATCCAGATGGTACGAAAAAGTACGGACCTGGTCGGAGCGGATCTCACATTGTCGAATGGTTGCACCTCATCTATTCGTGGCTACTTCTCGCTCCCTTCGCACTGACCGTATGGACGTTGGCCGTGCTCCCAATCTCTCTGAAAACGCGTAGACGCATCGGACGATTCTTCGCCCGTGGACTTTGTCGAGCCCTGGGCATTTCATTGTTCCTTGAAGGTTCACTCCCATCATCACCGGCATCCTTCATCGTGGCGGCGAATCACGGGAGCTTCATCGATGGCCTAGTGCTTTACGTGATGGTGCCCGAGCCGCTCGTCTTCGTGTCGAGCGTCGAGATTGAACGTCAGCCCTTCCTTGGACGAATTGCGAAGGGTTACGGTTGTCTCTTCGTGGAGCGAGGACGCGCTGAGCGAAGCGCCGCGTCCGTCGAGAAACTCGTAGGCGCGGTGCACGAGGGAAGGCGACTGGCCATCTTTCCCGAGGGCTCGATCGGCACCGGTAGTGGCGTTCGGGTGTTCCACCTGGGAGCCTTCGAGACCGCGACATCGGCCAACTGTCCCGTCGTCCCGATCGGCATTCGCGGGACTCGCGGCATTCTTCGAGCGGGTAGTTATCGACCGTACCCTGGCACGGTTCGCGTCGTCATAGGCTCACCCATCGCGCCCGCCGGCAACGACTTCAACGCACGGGTTGCGCTGCGTGATGAAGTCCGCGCAGCGATTGCCGTGCTGTGCGGCGAGTCGGCAATCGGAAGTGCGTAGCGGATTTACTTTTCTTCGTGCAGCGACTCAAGCGTGATGCCCGTCGCGATAAGCATCTTTCGAAGATCGACAATCTGCTGCACGTCGAGGTCCTTTCCGCGTGGTCGATCAAAGATCTGCGTTTCATCGCCAATCGTGACGGTGTAACGGCCATTGGCTTCCTCGGTGATCGAGCCAATCTCCACGATGAGTGCCGCGGCGTCGTGCCACTCGATGTTGTGACTCGTGGGATGGCTGAGTATCTTCTCCGCGGTCACGAGGTGATGGCTCTTGAGCTTCGGGTGTTCCATGGCGTACGCCTTCCTGCTAGGTAGTTCCCTTCAACCTACGGCGACGAGACCGACGTTGGGTTCCCTCGGTACGCAACGTTGGTCTCGATACGGTCACGAGGGGGAGGCCCTCCGGCTATAGTTGCTTGTAGTCAAGCAACTAAATCACGCGGAAGTGGACGTATGGCAGCCAAAACCATGGACGGAATCCACAGTGATCGCTACAAATGGATCGCGTTAACGAACACGACGTTGGGCGTCTTCATGGCGACCATCAACTCTTCGATCATCTTGATCTCACTCCCGGCAATTTTCCGCGGCGTGGGTATCAATCCGTTGTCGGCGGGAAACGTTGGGTACCTTCTTTGGCTCCTGCAGGGCTACCTTCTCGTCACGGCGGTGTTGGTGATCAGCCTCGGTCGACTCGGGGACATCATGGGCCGCGTTCGCATCTACAACCTCGGATTCGCGGTCTTCTCGTTCGCGTCGGTCATCCTTGCGCTCGATCCCTATCACGGCGGAGCGGGCGCACTTTGGCTGGTGTTGTGGCGTCTCGTTCAGGGGGTGGGCGGAGCGATGTTGTTCGCCAACTCAAGTGCCATCCTGGTTGACGCTTTCCCGTCGGACCAGCGCGGCATGGCGATGGGAATCAACCAAGTGGCGGCGATCGGTGGCTCCTTCATTGGTCTGATCGCGGGTGGACTGCTTTCAGTCGTTGACTGGCGCCTCGTGTTTTGGGTCTCCGTGCCCTTTGGCATCCTCGGCACGATTTGGGGTTACCACAGCCTTCGCGACAACGGAAAGCGCGCGCAAGCCAAAATCGACTGGTGGGGCAACATCACCTTCGCGGTGGGCCTCACGTCGATTCTTGTCGGCATTGTCTACGGCATCCAGCCCTACGGTTCCCACTCAATGGGCTGGACCTCACCAAAGGTGCTGGCCTGTTTCGTCGTTGGTGTGGTCTTTCTGACCGCGTTCTTCATCATCGAGACTTGGACCGAGTCGCCCATGTTCAACCTTCGCCTCTTCAAGATTCGGGCCTTCTCCACCGGGAGTGCGGCCGGCTTTCTCGCATCGATCTCGCGTGGCGGATTGCAGTTCATGTTGATTATCTGGCTCCAAGGAATCTGGTTGCCGCTGCACGGTTACGCCTATTCCGCGACGCCCCTCTGGGCCGGCATCTACCTCTTACCGCTGACGACCGGCTTCCTCATCGCCGGACCAATCTCGGGCTATCTCTCTGACCGACACGGTGCGCGAATCCTCTCGACGTCAGGTCTATTGGTCTTTGGCGCCAGCTTCGTTGGACTCTTGCTCGTGCCGACGAACTTCTCCTATCTCATCTTCGCGGTTTTGGTGTTCTTGAACGGCTTGGGCGGTGGTATGTTCTCGGCTCCGAACTCGGCCGCCATTATGAACAGCGTCCCGTCGGACGAACGTGGAGGAGCGGCGGGCATTCAGGCGGCCTTCATGAACACCGGCTTCGTGCTTTCGATTGGCATCTTCTTCTCACTCATGATCATCGGGCTGACGAACACTTTGCCCAAAGCAATGTTCAAGGGACTGAGCGCCAACGGAGTGAGCGCGGCGCAGGCCCATTCGATTGCGAATCTTCCCGCGGTCGGCAGTCTCTTTTCCACGTTCCTCGGCTTCAACCCACTCAAGAGCCTTCTCGGTTCTCAGGCCTCGTCGCACCTGACCAATGCGCAGTGGTCAAAGTTGACCGGTAAACACTTCTTCCCGAATCTCATCGAGTCGTCGTTCCACCACGGGCTGGTCATCGTCTTCGGTGCCGCCATCATCATGTCGGTTGTCGGCGCGGTGTTCTCGGCACTTCGTGGCAAGCGCTTTGTCCACGCCGATCAGTCGCTCGCGGAGCACTTGGGTGACGTTGCGGCGGTCTCGGGTGCGGTGCCCGGTGAGGTTGCGCTGGAAAGCGAAGTCGTCACATGAGGTCCGCTGCGGTGGAATCCGAGCAGTCACTCGAGACGGCGGCACGACTTCGACTCGTACTCGTTCGCCTCGCGCGAGCCCTGCGCCACCAAGGATCGACGGCGCTGACGCCATCGCAACTCTCGGCACTCGCGACACTCGAAGAACTTGGGCCGCTTCGCATTAGTGCGCTCGCCACGCTCGAGTCGGTAGGGGCACCCGTCGCCACCCGCGTTGTCGCGAGCCTCGAAGAGCTGCATCTCCTGGAGCGAACTGACGTCCCCGAGGACAAACGCGCCTGCCTGGTCAAACTCTCGGACCTCGGGCGCCAGACGCTGACGACAGTGTGGGGTGAGCGCACCGTGGGCCTGAGTTCACGAATGGACCGTCTTTCGCCAGCTGAACGAAGCCGACTCGAAGCAGCGCTTCCGGCGTTGGAGAAGATTGCTCGCGACAGCTAGTTGTAAGGCCAACAGTTGTTGGTGACTACTCGGCGGGAACGTCGCCCCCGCAGAACTTGCACCCCGTCGCGGCCAGTGGCAAACCGGCCGAGAGGCACCGGGGACACGTCTTGCTCGCCGCGGGCGCGCCGAACACCGTCGTGCCGCGCCGCAACATGTACCTGCGATAGGGCACCACGATGATGAAGTACACGACGGCCATGAATGTCACGAAGTAGACGATTGACGAGATGAACGCGCCGAGGTTGATTCGTTGACCACTCAACGTCCAGCCGAGTCCCTTGCCCGCGGAGCCTCCACCGGCGAAAGAGTTGATCAGTGGTGTGATGATGTTGTCGGAGAACGCTTTGATCAACGTGCTGAAAGCGAGTGCGACGACCAGTCCCACTGCAATCACTATTAATTCACCTTGCATCAAGAAGTTCTTGAAACCCTTCATTGTTCTCTCCTCCATTGCTCTCGTCCGATGCATTCGTCCACGAGAGTTCTAGCAAATGTGACGTGGTCGCGTGATCAATCGCTGAGCACGATGTGACAACTCATCGCCATCGATGCAGCATCGCGTGTGAATGCTAGACATAGCGGGTCGCGGAGGGTGAAAAGACTGAATCGGTCTCGTCTTGCAGGATTCAGACTTCGATCCCGGTCACACGGTTTCGTGATCGCGCAACTCACGTTCACCTGGGAGCCGCAGCGCCGCTAGAGCTCAGTTCGTGAGATCCTTGGGCAGACCGAGGACCCGTTCGCCAATGATGTTGCGCTGTACTTCGGAGGTTCCTCCGCCAATGGTGAGGGCCCGTGCGTACAGAAAGCCGTAGGCCCACGAGGCGCCGTCGACACCGCTCTCGCCGCCCGGTCCACGTCCGGCGATCATCCCCGCCGTGCCGGCGAGTCGATGGGCGAGTGTCATGACCTCTTGACCGTGATCGTCAGCGAGCGCCTTACGCACGCTGGCTTCGGCGCCCGGTTCGCGCCCGGCCTGAGCGGCTGCCACGAGTCGCAGGCGCAGCAGTCGCAGGATCTCGCCGTGCGACCACGCCTTGACGAGGTCGTCGCGGTCCAGTTCGGAGTGCGTAACGTTCCCATCGCGAACGAGTCCTACGAGATCGTTCGCGGTTGGTCCGCGACCCCACAGCACGCCTTCGCCCGATAGGGAGACCCGCTCGTTGCCCAACGTCACCTTCGCGAGGCGCCACCCGTCGTTGACGTCGCCAATGAGATAGTCGGCCGGCAGTCGCACTTCGTCCAGATGAACCTCGTTGAAGGCGTGGTCGCCGGTGATGTCAACGATCGCGCTGACCTGCACACCCTTCGCCTTCATGGGGCAGATGAAGTAACTTACGCCCTTCTGATGCGCACCTTCTTTCGACGTCCGCGCGAGCAGGATGCCCCACGTGGCGAGATGGGCGTAACTGGTCCAGACCTTGGTGCCCGAGATGACCCACTCGTCACCGTCGCGCACGGCGGAGGTCGTGAGTGAGGCGAGGTCACTGCCGGCCTCGGGCTCGCTGAACAATTGGCACCAGAACTCCTCGCCGCTCAATAGCTTTGGCAGCCAGCGCTCCTGCTGTTCGGTCGTACCGGCGTAGAGAATTGTCGGACCGGCCCAGCCGATACCAATCGGGTTAATGGGGAGGCGCACGTTCTCCCGGCGAAGTTCGTCGTCGACGATGAGTTGGTAGTCGACATCGGCGTCCAGTCCCCACGGTCGGGGCAAGTGGGGGGCGACGAGTCCGGCCCGGGCGAGATCGGGACCCGAAGGATTGGGATGAAGAGCGAGCCACTCTCGAAGCGCCACCCGGCGCGGGTCGTCTTCATCGGCGACGCTGTCGTCAAGGACAACGGTCATCGGTGCCAAAAGACCTCGGCCCTCAACGTCGTCCTCGAGCACCGCCTCTGGAGACTTCTTCATTCCCACCTCCCGTTCAACGGTACTCGCGCTCACGGTAGCTCGCCCCCACCACGAGTCTCGAAGTGGCGTCGTTCTCGCGTTTACGCGTCGGCGACGAGGCGAAGGATGTTCGTTACGGCGTCGGGAATCTTCGACGCGTGCGCGTAGGGGGCGAGTGCCGCACCGGCGCGACCGTGAAGGTGCGCCGCGAGCGCGGCGGCGTCGAGAGGACTGTGGCCACGAGCAATGGTGGCGCCGATCATGCCGGCCAACACATCACCGCTTCCGGCGGTCGCCAGTGCGGGCGTTCCCGAGCGTACGACCCGGAGTCGACCGTGGGGGTCAGCGATGACCGTGGTGGGACCTTTCAACAGGACGACGCAGCTGGTCGCTCGTGCGAGCGAGCGCACCGCCTCGAATCGGTTGGCTCCGACGGGCGCGCCGGTCAGTCGTTCGAACTCACCGTCGTGGGGCGTGAGAACCCATGGTTGGTCGCCGCGCCGTGCTTCGATGAGCGAGCGCTCGAGGCCGTCGGCGTCGAGCACCACCGGCACCGCAACGTCGCCGAGGGGTCCGGCGAGCCACTGCGTTGCGCCGTCGCCGAGTCCCGGTCCGGCGACTACGCAACGACACCGCCGCTCGATGGTCTCGTCAGCGGCATGAACAACTTCGGGCGGAAGGTCCACGAGCGGTGCAATATCACCGCGACTCGAAAGTCGAATCATGGACGCACCCGCGCTGAGCGCACCGCGCACCACGAGGTCGGCCGCTCCGGGCATCAAGGTTGATCCCGCAAACACCTGGAGAGCGTGGGTCCACTTGTGGTCGCTCGTCCCTTGTTCGACGAGCCCGAGGAGGTCGCGGTCCTCCACGAGTGCGTCGTCGAACTCCTTGACAATGCCGAGTCCCGCGAAGTGGAGTTCGCCGACGAATGCGGCGCCGGGTCCCGTCAACAGTCCCGGCTTGACCGCGCCGAGCGTGAGCGTGACGTCGGCGTGCAACGGCGAGCCGAGCACCTCACCGGTGTCAGCCTCTACGCCTGAGGGAAGGTCGACCGCCAGCACCAAGGTTCGCGGCTCAATACCTGGTGCGTCGTAGGGACGAGAGGCGCCGAGTCCGAAGGCCGCGTCGATGACCAGCGCGTAGCCATCGAGCCGTTCGGGCTGGTGTGCCACCTCGATCAAATCGACTTTTGCGCCGCGCGACGTCAACCACGCGGCGGCAACTCGACCGTCGCCTCCATTCAGGCCCGGTCCGACGAGGACACCAACACGCGAGCCGTAACACGAACCGAGCATCGCCTGGGCCTCTAGGGCGACCGCCGTCCCGGCCGCAGCGACCAGCGCGTCGGTTCCGCGAATCTTGGTCTCGGCCGCGTCAGCGGCCCGCATCTCGGTCGTCGAAAGGATGGGAATCACGAGACGGGCCCCTTCGCACGTGTACGGCGTTGTCGTGTGGAATCCATGCGAAACAACCTTAAACGATTGAATTTCCCTGCGATCGGACAGTCATTGGTTCGACTGCTCAGCCACTCCTTCGTAGGCTGAGGAGGTGGAGCACGCTCACGACGATGTCCCTTCCAACACCATTCCTATTGACAGCGCGTCGAAGGGTGTCACTGACGAACTGAGTCGTGCGCGTGGTGCGCTGTACGGACTCGCCATTGGCGACGCCCTCGGCATGCCGACCCAGATGATGTCGCGCGACGAAGTCGTCAGTGTCTTTGGGCCACTGCTCGTTGATTTTGAGCCGGCGCCCAGTGATCATCCGATCGCCGAAGGTATGTTGGCCGGGCGCATCACCGACGATACGGAACAGGCAATTCTCTTGGCCGCGCAGTTGATCGAGGGCAACGGTGAGGTCGACATCCACCATTGGGCCAACGCGTTGATTGCGTGGGAAGAGGCAATGAAGGCGAAGGGTTCGCTCGATCTCCTCGGCCCATCGACGAAGCGCGCAATCTCCGCACTCGTCGCCGGCGGCGACCCCGAAGAAGTGGGCAGTCGTGGCGACACGAACGGTGCGGCGATGCGCATCACGCCCGTAGGGATCGCGGTCAAGTCCGCCGACCTGAACGAACTCGTCGCCAATGTGGCGCAAGCGAGTCGCCTGACGCACAACACGAACGTGGCGCTCGCCGGTGCGGCCGCGGTCGCCGCCGCCGTCAGCGAAGGCATTGACGGATCTTCGATGGAGGTAATGATCAACCGAGCGTGCGACGCCGCGGTGCTCGGATCGCGACGTGGTCACTGGATCGCTGGCGCGGACGTGGCGCTACGAATCCGTTGGGCGATCGACCTGGTCCACGGACTCAACGCAGAGACCGTGGTCAATCTCTTGCCAATCCTGGTGGGCACGAGCCTCGCCACATGGGAGTCGGTGCCGGCTGCGTTTGCTGTTGCGAGCGCGTTCAGCGACGAACCGTGGCTGGCCTGTCGAGTCGCCGCATCGCTCGGTGGTGACAGTGACACGATCGCCGCGATGACCGGAGCGATTGTTGGCGCGTTCGGCGGCGTCGACGTCTTTCCCACCATCGCCCGAGAGACGGTGTCTCGAGTCAATGATCTCGACCTCGACGAGATGGCGCAACAACTTCTCTTCTTGCGCAATGGTCATGAACAGACTGCGGCGTGAGCTGGAACCGCGTCTGATTCTCGTTGACAGTGTCGTCGTCGATGTTGTCCTCAACGTCGAGGGCCTACCGGAACGCGGATCCGATACATACGTCGACAGGAGCGCTTCGTTCGCCGGAGGCGGTTTCAACGTTATGGCTGCCGCTTCTCGCCTCGGCCTTCCCGCGGTCTACGCCGGCGTCGTAGGACTTGGTCCCTTCGCCACGATTGCACAGGATGCGATGCGCGACGAAGACATCGTGGTCGCGATTCCTCCGCTCGCGGGTGTGGACACGGGCTTCGTCGTCGCAATCGTTGAACCGGACGGCGAGCGCACCTTCCTCACCAGCAATGGGGCGGAGTCGACGTTGACCTCATCGCAGCTTGACGGCGTCGACATCCACACCAACGACGTGGTCTACTTCTCCGGCTACGCCCTGCTGCACCAAAGCAATGCGAGGGCGCTCCTCGCGCTCGTGCAGCGCCTTTCTCCAGAGGTCCTCCTCGTTTTCGACCCGTCGCCTCTCGTCGCCAACATTGATCGAGGGGCGCTCGAGGTGATCTTTGAACGAGTCGACTGGCTTTCGTGCAACGCTCGCGAAGCCAGTGTGATGACCGGGGCGAGTGACGTTATCGGCGCCGCCGAACTCCTGCTCGATCGCCTCGTGCGAGGAGGTGTCATCGTGCGTTGTGGGGAAGAGGGGTGCGTGGTCGCCAGTTCGGGTAGCCCCCCGGAGAAGATCGAAGGATTCCCTGTCGATGCGGTCGATTCCAATGGGGCGGGTGACACGCACGTCGGCGCGTTCGCGGCTCTACTCAAGCAGGGCCGAGGTGCCCCTGATGCCGCGAGGTGGGCCAATGGTGCTGCGGCACTCTCTGTGACGCGAAGGGGCCCGGCGACCGGTCCGGTGATGCACGAATTGGAAGCGTTCATCGCTGCTCACGATCGCTCGTAGCGAGAGTGTCAATGCAACGTGCGGTGTAAAACCGCCCACGCGTTGATCAGAAGAAGACGGAGCAGAGTTCGTAGATCTCGCGGGGCACTTTGCGCTGACCCCCAATGACCGTGGCGATCGGAACGAGTACCACATTGTTGTCGCGAACGACGGGGATAGTTCCGAATTTTCCCGCAATGACGGCTTCGTACGCGCCGGCACCCACGCGCGTGGCCCAGATTCGATCGTGTGCCGTGGGGCTGCCGCCGCGCTGGAGATGCCCGAGAACGGTGGTGCGAACTTCAATTGCAGTGTGCTCTTCGATCTTGGAGGCAACAAAGTGACCAACACCTCGAGTCGCCAGGCGCACGCCACCCACACCCTCTGTCGAGAGTTCGCCCTCTTCGATACCACCGAGCGTCGAGAGGTTCACGCCTTCGGCGACGACGACGATGGAGAACGCCATTCCCGCCGCGACGCGTCGTTCGAGATGCGCCATGATCTCATCCATCGTCACGGGGAACTCCGGAATGACGATCATGTCGGCTCCGCCGGCCAAGCCGCCCATGGCGGCGACCCAGCCCGTCAGTCGGCCCATCGTCTCAACGACCATCACGCGATGGTGCGAGGCGGCGGTCGTGTAGAGCCGGTCGAGTGACTCGGCCACGATGCTGATTGCCGTGTCGAAGCCAATGCAGTAGTCGGTGCCCAGAAGGTCGTTATCGAGTGTCTTGGGCACACCGACAATCGGTGCGCCGTGCTGGGCGAGCCACGATGAAATGCGATGGGTGCCGTCGCCGCCGATCGAAATCAGTGCGTCAAGGTGATCGTTAATCGCGGCCAGCACGCGTTCTCGACCGCCGGGCGGATCGTCGAGGTTGTAGCGTGCGGTCCCGAGCAGCGTCCCGCCCTGGGCGATGACCCCTTGAAGGTCGCTCGCCAGCAGAGGTTTGCCAACGAATTCCGTCGCGAGGCCGGCCCAACCATTGGCGATACCAATGACTTCGTGACCGTCGCGAAGGGCCATTTGGCCAATGGCGCGAATTGCCGCGTTCAGTCCGGGTGCGTCACCTCCCGCGGTAAGAACACCGATACGCAATGCAACTCCTCTGAACCCAACTGGGCTTAAGTCTACGAGACTGAACCTCGGCACCCCTTTCGTTTCGCGGGCGTCCTCGAAGTCGCCTCACCGGGGGAATGTGTCTTCAAAAACCCTCACGTCGGACCGTCGCGTCGCCGCGGGCCACGCTTGGTTATCTAAAGGTTAAATGTGTGACAAAAGTGTGTGTATTCCCGTACTTTTCGTTCACATACGCGAAATCTCTTGGTATGACTGGACCGTGCACAACGTGTTGCTCCTGCTCATCGTCATCGTCGTCGCCCTCGCATTCGACTTCACCAACGGATTTCACGACACCGCGAATGCCGTGGCGCCGACCATCGCGACGGGGGCCCTGAAGCCTCGGACCGCCGTCGTGCTCTCCTCGGTGCTCAATCTCGTGGGCGCGTTTCTCTCACTGAAGGTCGCGGCGACCATTGCGAGCGCACTCGTTGCGCAGAACCTGGTCACGCTGCCCGTGATCTTCGCTGGCCTCATCGGTGCCATCTGCTGGAACGTGACAACGTGGTACTTCGCAATTCCTTCGAGCTCGAGTCACGCGTTGATTGGTGGCGTCATTGGCGCGATGCTGGTCCTCGCTGGTGGCCATTCGGTGCTCTGGTCGGGTCTTGTCTCTAAGGTCATCATTCCATCCGGTCTCGCGCCGCTCATTGCCTTGGTCGCGGCCGGCGTGGCCGTGATCGCCGCACGACGGTTAACAAAAAAGGTTGACGCAGAGACGTCGTCAATGGGTTTTCGAGTTGGTCAGATCGGATCATCGTCACTGCTTTCATTGGCGCACGGAACCAACGACGCGCAAAAGACAATGGGCGTCGTCACCTTGGCGTTGATTGCCAACGGCACGTTGCGGGCGGACGCCTCGACGCCGTGGTGGGTCGTCGTCTCGTGTGCAGTTGCGATTGGACTCGGCACCCTGATCGGTGGTTGGCGAATCATTCGAACGATGGGCAAGGGATTCACGACCCTCACACCGCAACAGGGCTTCGCCGCACAGATTGCGTCATCGGCGGTGATTTTGACGTCGTCGCACATGGGCATACCGCTTTCGACGACGCACGTCGCCACTGGATCGATCGTTGGTGTTGGCGCGGCGACGCCGCAGCAGCCGGTGCGTTGGAAGCTCGTGGGCAACGTCGCGATGGCCTGGATTATCACGCTTCCCTGCGCAGGTTTCGCCGGTGCCACTGCGTATTTCCTCTCGCACGCCATCGGCGGAACGTTCGGTGTCCTCGTGCTCGCACTGGTTGCGGCCACGTACCTCGGCATCATCTTCAAGCTCTCGCGCCGGTCGGTGGTGAATGCGTCAAACGTCAACGACGCGCTCGGCGAGCCCCTCGAGGGCGCGCCGCGCGAATCAGTCCTGGCTGCGTAGGAAGCACGCATGGCGGCTGGCGGAGCGTCGTCGGCGCCGTTCATTGACTGGTCACTGCTCGCTCGGATCGCCATCATTTCGATCGCCGCGGGCGTAGGACTGGTCGTGGCATTCTCGATTGGCCTCGCGGCGCTGTCGTTCTCTCGCAGCGAAGAGCACGGGCGGATCGCCCGGACGGGCGCCTGGGTAGTGACGCTGCTGATCGGCGCCGCGATTGCTGGCGCGCTCATCTGGGGGCTCGTGCTGATCGTGCGCAAGTCCTAAGAGAGATTTGCCGTTAGACGGCGAGCTCCTCCTGGCGGCGAACGACGGGCTTGGTGAAGAGCACGGTGACGAGGAAACTCAAGAGCAACGCCGCAAACACGCCGAGATTGGCGTACGCCCACGACCCGCTCTTGCCACCGAGTCCCAACGGCCCGAGCAGATAGCCCTGCCAGGTCAACCATGACGCGAAAGTGTTGGTGACAAGGCCCCAGCCAATGACGCTCGCAACGACCGTCGTGAGGAACGCGGTTACGCGAAAGTCGCCGTATCGTCCGGTCGTCGAGAACAGTTCGCCATCGGCGTAGTTCTTGTGTCGAAGCGCCAAGTCGCCAAGAAACACCCCGCACCACGCCGCGATGAGGACGCCCACGGTGATGAGGAAGCCTTCGAACTGATTGAGGAAGTTGGCCTTGGCGAAGACAATGTAAATGGTGCCAATCAGCATGACGGCCCCGTCAACAGCCGCCGCGGCGTAGCGAGGGATCTTGAGTCCGGCAGAGAGCAACGACAGACCAGAGGAGTAAATATCGAGCACCGCGCCGCCGACGAGGCCGAGGACCGCGACAATAACGAAGGGGAAGAGGAACCACGTCGGGAGGAGCGGTGTCAGCGCCCCGACCGGGTCGGCACCGATGTTGGCGCTGAGTGTCGACGAGGATCCAGCTAGGAGGAGCCCGAAGAACACGAGGACGATGGGCGCAACCGACGAGCCAAACGTGGTCCACCACACCACGCCCGACGAGGACGCGTTTCGCGGAAGGTACCTCGAGTAGTCAGCGGCGACGTTGACCCAACCGAGTCCGAATCCGGTCATCACGAAGACGAGCGCACCGATGAGGTGCTGGAATGAGCCGCTGGGCAGGTGCGAGACGACGTGCCAACTGATGTGTTTGAACGTCAAGACGATGAAGAACACGGTGAGCACGCCGGTGACGACGGTGATGATCGCCTGCATTCGCATGATGAGGTCGAAGCCCATCACGCCGCCTCCGATGATGAGCGCGGCGATCACGATCATCGCAATCACCTTGATGTCGGTGCCGCCACCCCAACCAATCTTTTTGAAGACCGTGGTCGTGGCCAGGACGGCGATGACCGTGAGGAACGTCTCCCAACCAACGCAGAGCAGCCACGAGATGCCCGCGGGAAGACGGTTGCCGCGAACGCCGTAGGCCGCTCGACTTAGGACCATGGTGGGCGCCGATCCGCGCTTTCCCGCAAGCGCAATAATGCCGCACAGGACGAAACTCACGATGATGCCGATCAACGCAACGATGAGCGCTTGCCAGAACGAGATGCCAAAGCCCAAGATGAACGATCCGTAACTGAGTCCGAGAATTGAGACATTCGCGCCGAACCATGGCCAGAACAGTTCGCGCGGCCGGCCCTTGCGCTCTGTCTCCGTGATGACGTTGATGCCGTTCTCTTCGATGCGCAACACACTGGTGCCGCCCGCCCCTTGCACTTCTGAGACTTCGCTCACTGCGCCCCCTTGATGCGACGCCGCGCGTCGCTTGGGAAGATTTTAGGCATGCCCGGTCCAGTAATTGGCATGTCGTCATCCTTTCATCGGATACCTGGCATCACTCATTAATGTGATCGCGTGAGCCCAATACCGCGTCTCTTCTGCCTTGACACGGTCATGATCGACGTCGTGTTGAGGATCGATGAAGTGCCCAGGAGCGGCGGGGACGTACTCGCGTCGGAACATCTGACGACCACGGGAGGCGGCTACAACGTCATGAGCGCGTGGTCTCGTCAAGGGGTACGCGCGGTCTACGCCGGCCGACTTGGTCAAGGACCGTTCTCCTCGATTGCGCGCGCCGCTCTGGCCAGTGACGAGATTGCCGCGCCCATCGAAGCGGACTCGTCGCGCGACGTGGGCTTCTGCGTCGCGATGATTGACGCGACGGGGGAACGAACCTTCATCACGTCGTCGGGCTCTGAGGAGTCACTTCGCGCGGCGGACCTCGCTTCACTCGATGTGCGAGGTGCCGACTACGTGTTGGTGTCCGGCTACAACGTCATGTACCCGGGTCAAGCGGAAATGGTCTTGCACTGGCTGGCCACCCTCTCGAACGACACCGTCGTCGCCTTCGATCCGAGCAATCGCGTCGCCGACATTCCCGTCGCCAACCTGGAGGAGATATTGGCTCGTGCCGATTGGGTCCTCTGCAACGAAATCGAAGCGGCGACGTTGACGGGCACGACGACGATTGAAGAGTCGTTGAAGGCGCTCGCGTCGCGCACCGGTCGTCGCGGCGTCGTCATTCGCACCGGCGCGGACGGTTGCTGTCTGATCTCTCGTGGACAGAGGCGGACGTTTATCGGGCCATTCGAGACCGCCGTCGTCGACACTAACGGGGCGGGCGACACACACAGTGGCGTGTTCCTCGCTGAACTGGCACTGGGCACCGACGAACTCGAGGCGGCGCGTCGGGCGAACGTCGGCGCAGCCGTCGCAATCGCCACGCTCGGCCCGGCGTCATGCCCACCTCGTGACGTCATCTCGGCATTGCTCGAGGAGGTCCAGTCCCACGACGTAGTGACGTAGCGTGGCAACGACGAAGGAGAAGTGGTGGAGCGCTACGAGCACTTTGAAGGGACGATTGGACGCACGGTCGCCGAATCCGTGCCGTGGTGGCCGACACCACGGCACCCGAAGAGCGACGCGCCCAACATCGTCGTCATCTTGATCGACGACCTCGGTTTCTCTCACTTTGGCTGCTTCGGTTCGGACCTGGCGACACCCAACATCGACGCGCTGGCTGAAGGCGGACTTCGCTTCTCGAACTTCCACGTGACGCCACTGTGCTCACCGACTCGCGCGGCCCTGCTCACCGGTCGCAATCACCACTCCGTGGGGATGCGAGGACTCTCGAACTGGAACTCAGGATTTCCGAACATGCGTGGCCACGTATCGAACCACGCCGCCACGATGGGTGAGGTCTTGCGCGAGTCTGGTTACACCACGTTCGCCCTCGGCAAGTGGCACCTGACGTCGATGGAGAACGCATCTTCGGCCGGGCCCTTCGATCAGTGGCCGTTGCAACGGGGCTTCGACCGGTTCTACGGCTTTCTCGACGGGGAAACCGACCAGTTCTCCCCGGACCTCATCTACGACAATCATCGCGTCGAACAACCCAAGAGTGCGCCAGAGGGCTATCACCTCAGCGAAGACCTCGTTGATCACGCCATTGAATTCATCCACGACACGAAGTCAGTTCGACCCGATCGCCCGTTCTTCACCTACTTCGCCTTTGGCGCGACCCACGCGCCGCACCAGGCGCCGGCCGAGCTGCTCGCCAAACATCGTGGACGCTACGACGAAGGGTGGGACGTGGCCCGCGACAAGTGGTTCGCACGGCAACGCGAGATGGGGATCGTCCCGCCCGATACCGAACTTGCGCCGCGAAATGAAGGAGTGGAGCCGTGGGATGACCTGCCCACCAATCACAAGTTGCTCGCGGCGCGATTGCAAGAGGCGTACGCCGCGTTTCTCGAACACACGGACGCGCAGATCGGACGTCTCGTTGACGACCTCGCGGCGCTCGGTGAACTCGACAACACGCTGATCTTGTTGATGAGCGACAACGGCGCAAGTCAAGAGGGCGGACCCTTTGGCGTCCTGCACGAGATGAAGTACTTCAACTTCGTGATGGAGAGTCCCGACGAAGCGGTGGCGCATCTTGATGACATCGGTGGTCCGAGCAGTCATTCGAACTATCCGTGGGGTTGGGCGCAGGCTGGCAACACCCCCTTCAAGTGGTACAAACAGAACACTCACGAGGGCGGTGTCCACGTTCCCCTGGTCGTTCATTGGCCCAAGGGAATCGCCGCGACGGGGGAGGTGCGAACTCAGTTCCACTACGTGACCGACATCGCGCCGACGGTCTTCGAGGTTGCCGGCGTAACAATGCCCGAAAGCTATCGCGGCTTTGCGCAGATGCCGGTCGCGGGTGCTTCGATTGCCTACGCCTTCGATGACGCCGATGCGCCCAGTCGAAAGACCACGCAGTATTTCGAGATGGGTGGCCACCGTGCGATGTACCACGAGGGTTGGAAGGCCGTGACGCGTCACGTCTTTGGTGTCTCGTTCGACGACGACCGCTGGGAGCTCTATCACGTGGCCGTCGATCCCTCGGAGTGCCACGACCTCGCGTCATCAAATAGTGAGAAGTTGGACGAACTGATTGCGATGTGGTGGCAGGAGGCAGAGGAGTTCGGCGTACTTCCACTCGACGACCGCGGCCTCGCGCTCTTTGGATCGCGCGCTCGCGACAATTCTCCGCACCCGCTCAGTCGTCACTACACCTATCGACCGCCGCTGAGTCCAATCCCGCCACAGGCCGCGGCCGGCATCGGCGGGCGCAGTTGGGACCTTGAAGCGGTGGTCGAGCGCTCGCGTGACAGCGGCGGCGTCATTATGGCGATGGGTACTGAGAACGCCGGCGTCAGTCTCTTCGTGCAGGACAACCGACTGGTCTTTGACTACAACATCTTCATGGAGCATCACGTGCTTGAGTCGAACGAGGAGTTGCCCGACGGCGCGTCGGTGCTGGGCGTGCGATTTCGTCGCGGCCAGCGTGACGCGGACGTGACCCTGCTGATTGATGGCAACGAGGTGGGATCGCTGCATCTTCCCTTCCTGATGAGAATGTTCTCTTCCATCGCCATGAGCATTGGCCGCGACCACGGTTCACCCGTCTCGCGCCGCTACGTCGATGACTACGTGTTCGAGGGGCGTATTGATCGCGTCGACATCCAATTGGTCTCGCAAAGCAGTGCCGAGGAGAAGGAGACGGCGGCCCGCGAGGGCATGGCCCGTCAATGAGGAGAGCAATGCAAAGAGCACGAACCCCCGACGAACGCTTCGAGAACTTACCCGACTTCGCTTTTCAGGCGAACTACGCCGAGGTTGCTGATCCGAGCGGTGGCGAACCGCTGCGCATGGCCTTCCTCGACGAAGGCCCTCGCGATGGGGCCGTCGTTGTGCTCCTGCATGGGGAGCCGTCGTGGTCGTACCTGTATCGGTTCATGATTCCCGATCTCGTTGGCGCAGGACACCGCGTGGTGGCGCCGGACCTCATCGGGTTTGGCCGCTCCGACAAGCCAAGCGATCGTGAGGAGTACACCTTTGCTCGTCACGTCGAGTGGACGCGCGAGCTGCTCTTCGATCACCTCGATCTGCGTGAGGTGACCCTGTTCGCCCAGGACTGGGGAAGTCTGATCGGACTACGCCTCGTCGCTGAGCATCCCGAACGATTCGCACGAGTGGCCATTGGCAACGGCGGTCTGCCGACGGGCGAAGAGCGAATGAGCGAGGCCTTCAAGTCGTGGCAGGACTTCAGTCAAAGCACGCCGGAACTGCACGTCGGCAATATCGTCTCCGGTGGCTGCACGCAGCGCCTCCGGGACGAAGTCGTCGCGGCCTACGACGCGCCCTTTCCGGACGAGTCCTATAAAGAGGGCGCCCGTCAGTTTCCCAAGTTGGTGCCGACATCGCCCGACGACCCCGCGCACGACGCCAACGTGGCGGCGTGGGCTGTGCTCGCGCAATGGGACAAGCCATTTCTCTGTTGCTTCTCTGACGGCGACGCGATCACGAAGGGTGGCGAACGCAAGTTCCTCGTGACCGTTCCTGGAACAAAGGGTCAGGCGCACACGACCATCGAGGGTGGCGGACACTTCTTGCAAGAGGAGAAGGGACCCGAGCTGGCCGCGGTCCTCAACGCGTTTATTGAGACGACCTAAAAGTACTTTTTGCCTAACTCCTCGCTCCACGCGGGAACGCGCAACTCCCCTTCGGGTCGACTCCAACGATAAACCGGCTTAATGTCCAAGACCGGCGTGCCGTCGATGCCATCAAGACCACGCACCGTGAAGGACCGCTCGCTGACGTCGTCGAGAGCCACCGTGGAAAGGAGGATTCGATTGGGGCGGTCCTTGTTGCGTTGTGCGAAAACACCGATATCGGGCCACTTTTCGTTGCCTCGGGGCCGTCGATGCCACGGGGCGGGCGGTACGTCTTCGGCCCAGTCGGCGAAGAAAACGATTTCCACGTGTGAAAACTCGTCGAGACCAATGAGCGCATCGCCGGGAACGTCTCGGGCGAGTTCGACGGTGCTGACGACGTCACCCCAGTTGTCGTCGATCGCCTCACTTCGCTCATTGTGGATGTAGGCAATCGGACGGACGGTGTACTCCATAACTCCAATGTTACCGACGGGCGTCGAAAGTTCATCGAAGCCGTTTCGCAAAAGGCCAATGAGTAAACTCGGACGTTTGCACAATGGATGCGAGAGAGCAATGGCAGAACTGACGTTTACCTATGGGACGATGGCCGCGGGCAAGTCGACCTTGGCGCTTCAACTCTGCTGGCAGTTGCGCCAGGGACGGGGGGACGTAGCGCTGTGGACCTTCGGCGATCGCAGCGACGACGGCATGGTGACGAGTCGCATTGGCATTGAAGCACGTGCTGAGGCCATCGAACCGGGCAGCGATCTTGGCCCCCACGTCGAGCAGTTACGAGAGCGTCACGTTCACATTCTCGTTATCGACGAAGCACAGTTCGCAAGCGTGGAACAGATCGACGCGCTCGCACGAGTGGTCGACGATCTCGGGATCGACGTGCACGCCTTTGGTCTCTCGGCTGACTTCTTGCTCAATCTTTTCCCCGGATCGGCGCGCCTCTTCGCGATCTCTGACTGGTCTCACGAACTGCCACTGACCTCGACCTGCTGGTGCGGGCAAAAGGGAAGGTGCAACGCCAGAGTCGTGAACGGGATCGTGGCGCGCGAGGGTAGTCAGTTCTTCACGGGCGATGTCAATGAGGGCGTCGTGCACTACCAAGTGCTCTGTCGCCCGCACTACCGCTCGGGCCAGCTCGGCAACGAGGTCTAAATGGACCGTATTGTCGTCGTCGACGCCGATCCCGAGTGGCCGAAGCAGTTCCAAGAAATCGCCGCGCATCTCTCACCATTTCTCGCCGATTCGATCGTGCGCATTGAGCATGTTGGATCGACCTCGGTGCTCGGACTCGCCCCCAAACCAATCATCGACATCGACGTCGTGGTGGCGGACGAAGAGCAAGTACCGATTGTGCTGGGTCTGATTGAGTCGGCCGGGTACCGGTGGGTGGGGGACTTGACCGTCAAAGGCCGCGAGGCATTCGAACCGGAGGACGCACAACATCTGCCAGACCACCACCTTTATTTGGTAGTGGAGAACAATCGAGCGCACGTGGATCACTGGCTCCTGCGCGACGCGCTGATCGACGATCCAGAGTTGATCGAGCGCTGCGCCGCGATCAAACGCGACAACGCCGTCTTGGCCGATGGCGACGGGGAGCTCTACGTCGCCTTAAAGGCTGCTTTTGTCGCCGACGTTCTCACAAAAGCGCGTCGCGATCACGGCTTGGCGCCGGTCGAATACTGGCAGCCAGAGTTGGTTGAATTTTTGCGGCCATCACCGCGGCGCTGCGACTGAGCAACCACAATGGGGACATGTCCGACATCCTTAATCACAGTGAATTGACGATCCCGGTGATCGAATGCGCCAGCCGATTCGCAGTCTTCTCCGATTGCCCTCACTGTGGCGCGTCGCTGAGCCCCGAACACGCACATTTCAAGTGCAGGTCATGCGGCTGGCGCGATTCCTGTTGTGATTGATTACCGCACGATGAAGGTTTTCAAAAATCCTTAATTTTTCACTCTGAACGACCCTTTCGCTCACATTCTGTTTACCTTCGATTCCTAGGTTTCCTAGTGGCAAAACGTTCGAATGTCGAATCGTCGCGTCGCAAATGAATCACTTTCTTTAGGAGGAAAGTTCAGAATGAAGAATCTATTCAGGTCGCTCGCGGCAGTTGCGCTGGCCGTTGCTGGTCTGCTCGCCGTCGTGTCAGCACCCGCAAGTGCCAGTACCAAAAATAAGGCGGTCGTCTGTTACCGCCTTAAGTCCAACAAAGTCCAGTCCAAGCGTTACGAATCCAAGGGTGGCGTTTGCCCCAAGGGCTGGTCCAAACACAAGCCCAAGCCCACGTCGACAGCGCCCTCAGGCGGTCTCCAGGGATCCAACAAGACCGGTGACATCGACCTCGTCGTGCCGAGCAGCGTCTCGCTGGCGATCAACGGCTCGTCGTTCGACGCGCCAATGGTTGGGGCGACCACGAGTGGCTCGACCGGGTACACCGCCGGTGGCAAGGTGAGCTTCAGTTCGTATCCAGCCGCTGGATCCGGCGCTGGTCGTACGTCGATTACCAACGGAAGCGTTGACATCGGATTCTCGGACCAGCCCATGACGCCCACGGCCGCCACATTGCCCTCTGGCGCCGTGGAGGCGAACTACGTCCAAGTTCCCTACATCCTTGGAGGCGCCGTGGTCGGCTACAACCTCGGCTCAAGTCTCAACAACATCAAGTTGACGACCAACGAGGTTGCGAAGATATTCGACGGACAGATCACGACGTGGTCGAACCTCGCCATCATCAACACGAATGGCGGACTTTCGTCAACGACGGGTAAGGCGCTCCAGGCGCTCTACACCAGTAACTCACCGGCTGACACGATGAAGGTGATCTATCGATCCGCGAGTTCCGGTACGACGTACGCCTTCACCGACTGGCTGCACTCCTCTGGCGGCTCGACGCACACCCCGAGTGGCAATCCGATGGAAGGTAGTGGTAACGCCTGGCACGCCACGAACATCCTGGGGGCGGCGAACAACGCGGCCTTGGCGACCGATATCAACGCGACGCCCGGATCAATTGGCTACATCGAGTACAGCTACCTTCTGATTCCCGGCAACGCTGCCATTCAGTCGGCGTCGCTACAGGACCGTGAAGGTCAGTGGCTCCAGCCATCGTTGACGAACATCGCCGCTGCCGCCGCTGCCGCCGGTACGAACATCACGCCCGACAGTTTCTCGATCGTCAACGAGCCCGGCAATAAAGTGTGGCCGCTCGCGACCTACAGCTGGGCGATTGTGGCGAAGAACCAGACGAACGAAGCGAAGGGTGAGGCCATCGTCAAGTACCTCGACTGGGAGACCCACTACGCCCAGAGCGCCTTGGCCAAGGCCGAGGGCTACGTGCCCTTGCCGACAGCAGTCGCGGCCTACTCTCGTCAGCAATTGATGAACGTGACCTCGGGTGGGGCGGTCCTGCTCACCAAGACGTCGTAACCACAATGAATTACCAATAAAGCTAATCACTAACAAAGAGAGGTAGAGCGCAGCAGTGTCAATCGTCATACCTCCACCTCCAGATTTCACCACGCATGAAGAAGAGGCGGCGGAGTTCAACTCCGCCGCCTCTTCGCGTACGTGGTACCACTACCTATTGATTTTCGCGGCCCTCCTGTTCGGGGCCGTGAGCGTCGGCTTCGTCGGAACAATCGTCTGGAACTCGGCCCCTGAATGGGCACATCACACCGGCACTCTCCTCGGTGGCAATGGCTGGCAGTCGCCTTTGGGACCGTTCGGCGGCCTCGCGATGATCGTCGGGACTCTCGAAACGTCGGTGATCGCGTTGGTGATCGCTGTAGTAATCGGTCTCGGCACGTCAATCTCAATCGTGTTTCTCATTCCGCGTCGATTCCGCAATGTCGTGGCGACGTTCGTCGAACTGCTCGCCGCGGTCCCGAGTGTGGTTTACGGACTGTGGGGATTCCTCGTACTCGCGCCGTGGATGTTGAAGACGGTCATCCCGTGGCTCAATAGCTGGCCTTTCGCAAAGGAACTCTTTGGCAACGTCGGCCAGGAAGATGGTCAGTCGCTCCTCTTGGCGTCGATCGTGCTTGCCGTGATGATCCTGCCCACGTTCGTCGCGATCAGCCGAGAGGTCATCTCAGTCGTTCCGAACGATCTGATTGAAGCCAGCCTGTCCCTTGGCGCAACGCGATGGCAGGTGATCCGTGAAGTTGTTCTGCCGACGGCCAAGATCGGACTGTTTGGCGCAACGTTCTTGGCACTGGCACGGGCGACTGGGGAAACGGTCGCCGTGGCGTTGGTCGCGGGTGGCGTGGCCAATGTGCAGTTCCACCTCCTCTATCCCGGAACGTCAATCGCGGCTTGGATCGCGACGGAGTTCGGCGAGGCGCAGGGCAACGAAGTTGCCGCTCTAATGGCGCTTGGTGTGTTGTTGATGCTCGTGAACTTCGGGCTCTCGTTGATCAGCCGGTGGCTGGTCTCTCGCCAACGTAAGGTCCTGGCGGTCGTATGAGCGGCATGATTGAACTCGAGGAGCCGAAGGCGGCCGAACATCAAATGCGCGACGAGATTCGCCAGATCTCTGACAAGGTTCGCCGGCGGCGTCAGTTGCGTTCGACGATGATGGTCGCGCTGTGCGCCATCGCGCTCTGCATCACGGCGGTTCCGCTGTTTTTACTCTTGTACCAACTGTTCAACCGAGGCCTGCCCGTCGTCTTGCACCCTGGTTTCTATACGCAGTTACCTCAGACGCCCAACCTGATCACCCCGAATGCCACTGGTGGTATCTCGAATGCCATCATCGGCACCCTCGTGCTTTCGCTCTACGCCTCGATTATGGCGATTCCTGTCGGTGTTCTCGTCGGAATCTACTTGGCCGAATCCGACTCGAAGCTGGCGGCGTCGCTGCGGGTTATCGCCCAGACGATGGCCGGCGCCCCGTCAATCCTGATGGGTCTCTTCGCCTTCTCCTTCATCATTCGCGACTTGCATATCGGCTTCTCGGCGCTGGCCGGGTCATTCGCGTTGGCCGTGTTGATGCTTCCGGTCATCATCATTTCATCCGAGATTGCGGTAAGGGGAGTTCCAAACACCCTCCGCGAGGCCGGTCTGGCACTTGGGGCCAAGCCCCACAAGGTTTCCATGAAGATCGTTCTCCCGGCGGCGCTGACCGGAATCGTGACCGGCATCATCTTGGCCATCTCGCGAGCAATCGGCGAGACCGCGCCCGTACTTTTGGTCATCGGCGGCGGTTACATTAATTCTTGGAAGCCGTTGGATCCCGTTGCCGCCATGCCGCTCTCAATTTACGAGAACGCCAAATCGGAATGGCCCAGTCTGCGAACCGAAGTGTGGGGTATTGCGCTGGTGCTCGTTGTGTTCGTTTTTGTTTTGAGTTTAAGCGCCCGAATTTGGGCATCGAGAAAGCAACAGGCAAGGTAACCAATGGACCAGGAATTTATGGCACAAGTCGAGACGAAGGTCACGGCGCCCACCGAGACACCCGAACGTGGGGCGTCCGCGATGCAGTTGAAGAACGTCGCCGTGTCCTTTCACGGTCGCACGGCCGTTCGCGACTGTACGTTCAACATCACAAAGAATCGCGTTACCAGTCTGATCGGACCGTCCGGCTCGGGTAAGACGACGTTGCTGCGCGCACTTAACCGTCTGCACGACCTCACGCCCGGCGCGAAGGTCGCGGGACAGATCCTCTTGGAGGGCACCGACATCTATCGCGGCGACATCACGGTGACTGAACTGCGCACGCGCGTTGGTATGGTCTTCCAGCGCCCGAATCCCTTCCCGACGATGTCGATCTACGAGAACGCGGTCTCCGGTCTGCGATTCAACGGCGTGAAGAAGAAGGCCCTCCTCGACGAAGCGGCCGAGACGTCGCTCAAGTCTGCGGCCCTCTGGGACAGCGTGCAGAACCGACTGAAAGTCGCGGCCTCCAACCTCTCTGGTGGCGAGCAGCAGCGCCTGTGCATCGCGCGCGCCCTCGCCATGGACCCTGAGGTCCTTTTGATGGACGAGCCCACGTCGGCCCTCGACCCGATTGCGACGCTGAAGATTGAAGAGTTGATGACCGAGTTGAAGAAGCGCGTCACCGTCATCATCGTGACCCACAACATGCAACAGGCCGCGCGCATCTCGGATGATTGCGCGTTCCTTCTCATGGGCGAGGACCGGGCCGGAGAATTGATCGAGTTCGACACCACCGAGAAGATCTTCAACAATCCCATCGACCCGCGCACGCTGGACTACACACTCGGTCGCTTCGGCTGATTTAGACACGCCAGGCGCGTGACAAACTACCCTGAGTGGTTTTGACAGGGGGTTGAACGTGGCGAAGGAACTATGGCAGGAATCGGCGTCGTCGTTGGCGCAAATGATCCGAAGTGGTGCCACGACATCGCGAGAGGTGATCGACGCTCACCTGGACCGCATTGACGCGGTGAACGGCGCCATCAACGCCATTGTCGAGGTTCGCCCCGAAGAGGCGCGAGCCGAAGCGGACGTCGCTGACGCGAAACAGAGGGCCGGAGAGCCACTCGGGGCGCTCCACGGCGTGCCCTTCACGATCAAGGTCAACCTGGACCTCACCGGTTACACGACCAACCAGGGTTGCGAGACACTGAAGGACTTCATGGCTTCTGCCGACTCACCACCGGTGGAGCGACTGCGCCAAGCCGGCGCGGTTGCACTCGCGCGTACCAATATGCCTGACCTCGGACTGCGCATTAATACCGAGTCCTCGCTGTATGGTGCGACCCACAACCCTTGGAAGCACGGCATCACGGCCGGCGGATCGTCGGGCGGTGAGGCCGCGGCCATTGCGTCGGGGATGAGCCCGCTCGGCCTCGGCAATGACATTGGCGGATCGCTACGCAACCCGGCCTACGCGTGCGGCATCGCGTCGATCAAGCCAACGAGGGGACGCGTCCCCCAAGGCAATCCCTCGTCACCCTTGGACATGTCGATCAATGAACAGATTCTGTTGGTGAACGGCGTGCTGGCGAGGACCGTGGCGGACGTTCGTCTTGGTCTCGAGGCCGTCATGGGCGCGCACCGCCTCGATCCCCAGTCCGTCGACGTACCTCTGAACGGTCCGCCCGCGTCGCGGCGCGTGGCGCTCGTCGCGACCCCGACGGGCGGCGACACCGACCCCGACGTTGCCGAGGGAGTGCGCATCGCTGGTCGCGCGCTCGAAAAGGCCGGCTACGAGGTCGAGGAGATCGATCCGCCAATGGTTTTCGAGAGCTACCTCGCGTGGACGGAGCTCATGATGACGAGCCTCAAGGTTGTCAATCCCTTGCTCATGATGATTCTCGGCGAAGGGGGACAGCGATTCCTCGAACTCACGACCATCGAGTTTCCTCCGGCCACGCCCGAGTCGATGGCACTGATGCATGAGAACCGTTACAAGGTGGAGAAGGCGTGGCGCCTGTTCATGACGACCTACCCACTGATCGTCGGGCCCGTGTGGACGCAACCTCCTTTCGCGCACGGTTACGACATCATCGACCGCGACACGGCAATGAAGGTGGTGGAACTCTTCCGATTCATCATGCCGGCGAACCTCATGGGACTCCCGGCGGCGTGCGTGCCCACGGGCGTGGCCAATGGACTCCCGACGGGCGTGCAGATTATGGGGACACTCTTTCGCGAGGACCTCTGTCTTGATGCGGCGCAGGCCGTCGAGCGCGAGATTGGCGTGCTCACGCCAATCGATCCACGGGGTTAGTGCGCGGCGGTGCGGATTCGACCGATCAACGAGGACGACCTCGCAGCGGCCGTACGCGTCTTGTTGGGCGGGTCACTCACGCCGGAATTTGAAGAGACTGACCGTACGCGCGACTACTGGGCCGCGGTTAAAGAGACTCGCCGCCAACGTGGCGACGTTCTCATCGCCGAAGAGGATGGCGAAGTGATTGGCGTCTGCCAAGTGATTATCTTTCAACACTTCCAACACGCTGGTGGGTGGTGTTGCGAGCTCGAAAGTGTCCACGTGCGCGATGATCGGCGCAGCCGCGGTGTCGGCTCGAAACTGCTCGAGGCGGCGGAGGCGTTGGCCCGCGAGCGCGGCTGCTATCGCGTCCAGTTGACCAGCCGCAACGTCCGACTCGACGCACATCGGTTCTACGTCGCCAATGGCTACGACCAGACCAGTCTGGGATTCAAAAAGTTCTTCAATTGAGAACGAATTCCAACAGGGCGAGATGAAAGTTTGGTAGGTCGGCCGATACTTCTCGGGGTTGGGACCTGCGCCTAACTCTCAGATCGCCGAAGGTGTGTATCTGGCTATGGCGGGTCGAGATCGCCCTAGCTACGAGTCCGTCGCAATCTTCAGCACGCAGCTCCCGGGGAAGTGTTGATGCTTCCAGGGCACCACGTGAAGGCCTTACTGGACGTCACTCGACCCGGATTGTCAAACCCGATTATGCGCCCGAGGGCAACCTGATCGCGGCTCCAAGGTGCGTGCCAGTGCGGCCACGTCGCCATCGGGATGAGCAACACCTCGAAGCCGCCACCGTGCGCCAGCACCTTGGAGCGCGACTCCGCCGTGGTGACAACAACGGACGTCGTCTGTTTGGCGAGATGCACGAGCATGAGTACGTTGCTGGTAAGACTGCCGTCAACGACGGCGACGGGCGCACCGACCGCCGAGCGCATCTGAGCATCGGTGATCGCCCCGGTGGCGAGACCCATCCCATCGAAGCACCATCGCAAGCCGGAGGGCGTCTCAAAGGTAGCAATCGACGCCACCGAGCCGAGTCCGACGACACCTGGTCGCAGGCTTGTGGCCGGTGGTGGAGTGGCGGAGTCTTCGAACGAGTGAGAGCAGTCCGCCACTGTCGCGCTGATCGTTGGTCCGCTGGCGCGCGAGAGTCCGTACCACAGGCCGCCGAGGACGACGATGGTTGCGGCACCACCCCAGAGAGCCCATCGACGCTTGTGGTGGAAGGCATTCCTTGCAGGCGCGCCACCACGCCCCCTCGTCTCGGCGTCATCGCTTGTCAGGATGGATGCGGTCACTTCCGTCATCTAAGCAGACGGTACTGAGGACGGTTATCGCGGCCTTCGAGCGACACTCTGAAGAGCCGTCAACCCGGTCCTCCAAACTCACGCGAATTCGGCAACGGGCAAAGCAAAGACGGTCCAGAAATCTGACCTTCCAATCATTGTCGCACCTCGCCGCCACACTCAATTGAGAATCTCTCGCAGATCACCATCATCGACGCTGAAGACGAAACCCCGGATTTCAGTACTGTCGACGAATGGACTCGACCTGAGTGTCTCGACCGTTCTGCGGACGTCGTCGTCGACGTCGCGATAGGCGCCCAGTCGAAACGGGGGCCGCGCCCCGAGTGACGCTTCAATGTCGTTGGCCAACTCCTCTTCGTCGAATGTCTCCAGTCCGCAACGAGTGTGGTGGATCACCATCACCACTCGGGTTCCTAACAGCCATTGACTGAGGAGGAGTGAGCGAACGGCGTCATCCGTGGCGAGACCTCCGGCATTTCGTATGAGGTGCGCCTCACCGAGGTTCAGCCCGAGGGCGCCGAAGAGGTCGAGTCGCGAGTCCATGCAGGTCAGCACCGCCAAATGGAGTTGCGGCGACGTCGCCATCTCGCGGTGTCCGTGTCGATCGACGTAGGCGCGATTATGGGCGATGAGTTCATTGATCACGGACATCGGACAATCCTACGAAACCGAGCGAGGGGTTCGATTTTCACTGTCGCTACGCTCATTCTCGGAGGTGGTTATGAACAGCATGGATGAGATTCGTGAAGAGTTGCGACAGCCGGCTCAGGATTTGCGAGAGTTGATTCCCGACGTGATGAAGAGCTTCGCGGCGTTGTCGCAGGCGTCGTCAGCCGAAGGTGAACTTTCTCGACTCACCAAGGAACTTCTCGCATTGGTGATTTCGGCCACGCGAGAGTGTGACGGTTGCATCGTCGCGCACGCGAGGGGAGCCCTTCGTGAAGGGGCCACCCGCCAACAGATCGCCGAGGCGATGGGTGTGTTGATCGCACTGAATGGTGGCCCGGGCACGGTGTGGGGTCCTCGGGCCCTCCACGCGTACGACGAGGCGGTGGCCGCGCGGAAGTCCTAGTGGTGGCAGCGCTCGTCCAGTGCCGGAAATAAAGTGTTGTGCGAATCCCTAACCACCGAGCGTGACGTCTTGATCTTGGTACCAGGCCAGTGCATCGTGAAACTGGGCAAGTGAAAAGTCCGGCCACAGTTCTTCGACCACGTAAAAGTCGGCGTAGATCGACTGGATGGGCAAGAAGCCACTGAGTCGCCGACCGCCGCCCC
>PLZP01000046.1 GCA_003152215.1 Acidimicrobiaceae bacterium
ATTCCTGGCCATCAAGAAGTACTTGAACGATGTCCGGACACCCGTTGTCCTGACTGGTTGAGCGACGCCGTCTGCTAGCCACCTTGTTATCGTTCTTTCAGACACGACGCGACGCGTAAATGGGCGCTCGCTCATCAATGGATGAGTCTCTTTTCAAGCAGCGCTGCAACCCAGATTTATACCGGAAAGGTACTGAAGGTTGGCGCCCAAAATTCCGAAGCCTGTTTGCTTACACAAAGGGTTCAACGAGAACAAAGGTCTGTAATCAACTATTCACTTCTGGCAAGGTATCCATTCAGGCGGGCCAAACAGTCACTTTCTTCATCGTCACACTTCATCAAGGTGGCATTACAAGCCAGGGATACGTAGTTTTGAATCGCTGACCACGACGATGTCGCGATGCTGAACTGGGAAGGCCAGGTTCGTCATGAGATCGATGTTGTCAAATTGGAACTGTCGCTGACGCCGCGGTCGTGAGAGTGCCAATGATCGCCCGCCGTTGCGGGAGGCAACCAACGCTACCGATGCCGAAGAAGTAATCGATCCTTGCCGCCGATGAAGGCGAAGATTGCCACGACCAGCGCGATCACAGTGACAATCCCGAACCCGATCCACATCATGAGAAACCCATGGAACTGTGGGTGGAAGAGCGAGCCTTGCCACTCCTGCAGACCGAGCCGATGTAGTTCGGGGGCGGCGTTTTGATTGAGCGCCAGTTTCTGGGGCTGTGAAAGCTTCGGGTAGATCTGGGTGTTGAACTGATTCATACTCAGGACGTGTCCAGTTCGGTCAGTGAAGTAAAGATTGACGCTGGCGTAGTCATAGTGGGCCAGGTAATTGCCATTTCTCAAGGGCACACCCCCATAGCTCGAAGGCATTCGCTTTGCGAACCAGAGGAGCGTCTCATCGTACAAGGGCCACAAGGTCGCCCATAAGTAGATGGCGATCATCATCGCGGTCGTTGCGGCTAACGCTGCAAGCACGCGACGAAAGACGACGCCGAGGAGTGCTCCGGCGAGGAGCCCGATCACGCTGGCGAACGCCATCATCCACGGGTTAGTGAAGAAGACGCGATTCGTCCAGACACTCCAAAACTGGGGCGAGAGATCGAACCAGAGCCGACTAAGGACAATGCCCAAGAGAATAGAAAGGACGGTCAGCTCGAAGACGAAGACCATGAGTGTCGTGGCCACCAGTCGCCGCCGTCCCACCCCTTGAGTCCACGCGAAGCGGAAGGTGCCGGTCTCGAGAGGGCGCGCGAACATCGGCGCTCCGATGAAGACCGCCACCAGGACTGGCAGGTAGAAGGCGTACGTCGCAGCGCTGTAAAGGGTGCCGTTGAACACCTGGCCAGCGAGGATGACTGACCTCGGGTGACCGACTTGGTGAACGACCGCAAAGGCGATTGCGGTGAATGCGAGGTAGATCACGGCAACGCTGATGAGTGCGGTGCGGTGGAGTCTGAGGATCCCCGGCACCAACCGTGGTAGCCACGTGGTCTTGGTGGTAGGCGCGGCCGTCGTCGGAGTGAGGGTTGAGGTCATTTCGGTATTTCTTCTGAACCAGAGGGGGCGTGTTCGAGGTAGGCGTAGGCAAGATCCTCGAGCGTCGCGGGCGCGAGAAGAACATTGCCGTGTGGAGGAATGTGAAAGCGGATGACTCGCGGCGCGAGAGTGCGTGGGAGGGCTCGAGTTATGACCGACCCGTGGCCATCGCGTACGAGCTCGGCTTCGGCCCCGGTGCCGGTGAAGATTCGGTGGTGATCCAGAAGTTCGTCGATTTCCCCCGCCACCACTGCCTCTCCGTCTTTGATGAGCACGAGGTGGCTCGCAATCTTCTCGAGTTCCGCAATGACGTGTGAGGAGAAGATGATCGTCATGCCGCGATCGGCGCAGTGTCCCATGAGCTCGCCCAGTAAGTCCCGTCGGGCGATGGGGTCGAGGCTGGAGAGCGGTTCGTCGAGCACCAGGAGCTCCGGTGCGCGCGCGAGGGCCAAGGTGATGGCGAGTTGCGCACGTTGCCCGCCAGAGAGTTTCGACACTCTCTGCTTGAGATCGATGTCGAGGCGTTGAAGTCGAACGACCGCCGCATCGAAGTCGAACGACGTGTTGAACGCGCGAGCGATGTGGACGGCGTCACCTACGGTTCGACTGGTGGACACCGGACCGTCTTGAGCGACGTAGGCGACTCTCCCCAGCGCCTCTAAGGATCCGGGAGCCAGGTTGTCGAAGAGGGATATAGCGCCCGTCGTTGGCGTGAGCAGGCCGGCCACGAGGTTGAGGAGGGTCGTCTTTCCTGCGCCATTGGATCCAACGAGCGCAGTGACAGTTCCCGCAGGGATTGTCGCCGTCACTGATCGCAGCGCCGTGCACCTCCGGAATCTGCGTGAGACGGCCTCTATCTCGACGGCACTGGTCACTCGCTGACACCTCCCGTGAGGATTGAAGACGAGTGACCGAGTGACTCCAACGTGTTCTGGATGAGAGTGATGATGTCGGCGTGGTCGAGGCCCGCCTTCGTTGCGGATTCGAGCCACCCGTCGATGAATTCCTGTCGGAGCTTCTCGAACGCTTCTGCACTGAGCGTGGGAGGGGATGCGACGATGAAGGTGCCGACCCCGGGCCGCCCCGCGGCGATTCCTTTGGTCTCGAGCTCCCGGTATGCCTTGAGCACCGTGTTGGGATTGATGGCGAGGGACTCGACCACCTCTTTGATTCGAGGAAGGCGGTCGCCGACGTTGAGATAGCCAATGCGCAACGCCTGTTCGACTTGAATGACGAGTTGGATGTAGGTCGGCACGCCTGATGAGGAGTTGAGGCGGAATCTGATCGGGGACTGATCGCCTTGCGCGCTATTTACTGCTTTATCTAGTTGCATAGTAAAACTATAGCCCAGGGACGTGTGAGA
The DNA here is from genome assembly GCA_003152215.1 of Acidimicrobiaceae bacterium. Taxonomy (GTDB): domain Bacteria; phylum Actinomycetota; class Acidimicrobiia; order Acidimicrobiales; family RAAP-2; genus RAAP-2. The sequence continues at coordinate 2,908 of PLZP01000046.1, forward strand.
GCTTTCTCTACGTATTCGAGACAGTGACGGCGCCGGAGACGTCACGGATCAAGGTGAGCACGTCCTCGGTCCAGTGCGATGCAAGGACCAGCTCGCGGGCGGGATCGACCCAGAGCAGGTGCCGTCCACCGTTGCCGCGTGCACTGCGCCCCGTGCTCGGCGCACCCGGCCACGGGATCTCATCGTCGTTGAGCCACCACAGGTAGCCGTACTCCGGCTTGACCGTACAGGGAGCCCATGACTGGTTCACCCATTCCGCGCTGAGCAGACGGCCCCCGGCGTGGATTCCCTGGTCGAGAAAGAGCTGACCGATCAAGGCAAGGTCCCTGGCGGAGATGACCAGACCGCCCCCCCAGTGCGCCCCACCCGAGACGACATCGATCGCACGACCGTCGAGTTGGACGACGCTGGTCCGATAACCGTGCCAAGACCATCCGTCAGACGCGGCCATCGGCTCCATGACGCGCTCGCGCAACACCTCGGGCAGCGGCCGTCGGAACAGGAGCGTGAGGGCGTACGTGAGGAGGTTCATTCGCACGTCGTTGTACGCCCAGCCCTCGCCCGGAGGCGTTCCGTGTACTTCGGTGCCCTCACGAAAACTCTGCGCGTCGACGCCGGTCGCTTTGCCCCACAGCGCACCCTCCCACTGGCTGGTCTGTTGCAACAGGTGCCGCCAGGTGATCCGAGCGCGCTGGGGTCCTTCGAACTCGGCAATGCGTACGACCTCGTGAACTGGCTGGTCGGGCACCAGCAGGCCGTCGTCAAAGGCCAAGCCGGCGACGACGGATACCACCGACTTGGTGACGCTGAACGCCATCTCCGGCGCGTCCGCGTCACCCCATTTGGCGACCTCTTCCCCGTGCACCCACACGACGCCGCTGGCGCCAGTGCTGGCGCAGAGGGGTCCGACGATCTCGCGATGGCTGGTGTCGGAAACTTGAGCCGCCAGATAGGTCTCGATGTCGGCGGCACCGATCGTCCATCGACCTGGGCACTTCGCCACGACCCGGTCGAGAGAAGCATGATCGACGCTCACTTGGCTCAGGATATCGAGCCTTCTTGCGGATGAAGGGAGCCCACCAGGCAGAGTTCATGGGAGTTCACAATTCTGGTCGCACGATCAACGTGTGCCGACTACTTCCGCTTGGAGAACGGGAAGGCACTCGAACATTGGGGCGTGAAGCGTACGGGCGCGATGATGCTGGATGCACGTTGGATCGCACCGCCGGCCGTCCCATTCACTCCCGGCTCAGCGAGACCTCGTGGAGGGCGGTGACCGTGACTGTTTTGAGGCTGATGTGGACCTTTACTCGACGCTTCAAATAGTTTGCGACGACCGTCGCGCGATGTTTTGCCAGGGCAATGTTGCCATGCGCATAGCCAGTTACGACTACGGAGTTGCCATTAGCAACCTTCTTTGCGAAGGTATCGAGCGCGGTCTTCGCCGCGACGTCGAGAGTTTCGTTCGATGCGCTGAACAGGACAACTGACGCAAGCGCCGGCGTATGTGTCGAGGGCTTCGCAAACATCACGGTTGTGGGCGACGAGGTCACCGAGCGCGTTTCTCCTCGAGCGGCCTTCGTAGCCGTCACGAAGCACGTCCCGGACTTCTTTGCGCGCAGTACCGCTCCCGTTAGCGTGCACCGGCTGGTGCCGCCCGCATGCACCCGAAATGTCAGCGATCCTCCGCCCGGATCTCCTGCGGCTCGCAACGTGAGTGACGAGCCGACCTTTCCGGCACGGGTGGTGAGCGTCAATGTCGTCGGATGCGTCGTCGTAGTTGTGGGAATGGTCGTTGTCGTTGTGGAGGTCGTCGTCGTACTCGTCGTGGTCGTCGTTGAAGCCGGGGGAGGGGGCGGCGGTGGCGGGGGTGGAGAACCGGAGGTAGTGGTGGTAGTGGGAGTGGTGGTCGTCGGATGCGTCGTCGTAGTTGTGGGAATGGTTGTCGTTGTCGTCGTTGTCGTCGTCGTTGTCGTTGTCGTTGTCGTCGTGGTCGTCGTGGCCATGGTGAAACCCGTGCCGGTCAACGTGATTGTCTGCACGCCGTCACCGTCGTTCCCTTTGATCAACCAGGATCCGGTCACCGGACCGTTGGACGTCGGTTGAAATTTCACGGTCTCTTGGATTGACGAATCCGGAGCGATCTCGTCTGGTTGTGGTGTGGTGTTCGCAAGCTGTACGAACGGATCCGTCAACGCACTAAATCCGTTCGTGGTTGGCGGCGTCGACTGGATGATGGTCAAGGGGATGCCCCCTTGGTCGCCGAGTTGGAAGTTCAACGTCGCTGACGAACCAACTGGAACGTTGCCGAAATTGAGAGTAGAGGGAATGGTCGTTATCTGAGCCGGAGGATCCGCCGATCCGGTGATCGCCACACCGAAGTTTCCGAGGTTCGTCTTCATGGTCGCCACGGAGTTGAACTGGTGATCAAAGTTGCCCGATGAGCCCGGTGGTGAGAATTGGACTGTGAACGTGAACGAGTCGTTCGCTTGGCCCGCCGGAGCGAGTACCAAGGGTGTAACGGGTGGATTGGTCACCACAAAAGGTGGCGCTGGGTTGCTGAAACTAGTCATGGTGATGGCGCTCGACGAGAGGTTGGTGACGGTGACGGGCATTGTGACCGGCGAGCCATTAATGGGCTGGGGATCGAACGATACGGCGTCGGGCGACCAACTGAGTGAAGGGTTCGTGCTGTCGCCGTCACCGCTCAACGTGACCGCGGCTGTATCGCCGGTGATATTGGCTGTGAGCATCCCCTCGTTGGCGCCGAATGCAGTGGGCGTAAAGGTGACGGGCACCGAGATGCTCTGGCCGGTCGAGAGTGACGCAGGCAGCGAAGAGGTCGGAGTGCCGATGCTGTACGCGCCGCCCGCAACGGCGAAGGACGAGACCGTGGTTGGCGCACTTGCCGTAAAGGTTTCGCTCAGTGTGGTCGATTGACCGACGACGGTGGGGGCGAAGGAGAGATTGGTGCCCGCAGCCGCCGGCGTTGACGAGGGGAGCGTGCCAAAACCGAGCAGCGAGCCGTCCTTCGTTCCGACGTAGAGCACGCCGTTGTCGACGCTTGGTTGGGAGAACGTCGATGACGTGAAGGTCCCGGAACTCCACACCTCCTGGAGCGTCCCATTTGCACCGGGATTCACGGGCACTGGATTGAACGCCTCGAGTTGTGAATTGGCGCCCCCGGTATTGGGGGAGTGAACTATCCATACGAGCGCTGAGCCCGACGTCGTACCGTTCGACGTCACGACGGGGCCGCCCGATCCAAACCCAAAGAAATTTCCCGTGTTACTCGTACTGCCAACGAGAGGGAAGGACAACACGCCGTTCGTGTCCGTACGTTGGAACACGTTGAGCGATCCACCTCCGCCATTTTGGGCGAATGACGCCGCCCCCGCGGTCGGAATGTAAAGGTAACCACCGTCGCCAGGCCACACGCCCGGCTTTGACCACACGCCGCCGACGGGGCCCGTCTCGGATTCGACGTCGTCGGTACCGCCGGGACCCTGTTGGTAGCCGCCGAGGTCATTCATCTTGAGGACGTACAAGATGCCCTGTTTCGCATCGATCACCAAGGGGTTTGGATCATCGGTCGTGCCCATGCTCGCGGGCAACGCCACCGGTCCACCCGAGCCAAGGTCACCGTCTTGATTGTTGAGCTGCAACGCGTCGGCCGCCATGAACCAATCGACGGGCGCGAGTTTGCCGTTCGTGTTGGTATGAAGCTCAATGACGGCTTCAGCAAACTTCTGATTGGCGAGATCAGTGCCAGGTTCGGGTCCGGAGGGAATGAACCCGTTTCCCGTTGACACGAAGATGTCGCCGTTCGCGTCGACGACGGGCGCCGAGCCCGCTTGCCAGATACCCGCTCCGGGTTCGAAGGGACCGGTGACCGTCGTGTTCTCTTCGCTCGCCCACATGGTGGTGATTGAGGCCGTGGACGTCGAGACGCCAACGAGCCAGCCGTCCCAGTCGCCGTAGTCACACTGGGATCCGAACGCGGCGTAGACCACGCCATGGAGGAGCACGAGTCCCGCGCGCTGTGTTTGAAAGGTTGCGTTGAAGACGGTCGAAGGATCGCCGTCGGCCGAGCCTTGGATCGGCACGCCACCGGCGGGCCAGCTGCTCGGTGTGGCACCCGTCGCGACGTTCACGGCCTCCATGAAGTCCTCACCAGTGTTGCCGGGCTCTTGTTTGGCCGCGACGAAGTACGCAATATTCGTTGACGGATCAACCACGGGTGTGCCCGTGATGCCGAGGTTGGTGCCGACGTCGCCACAATTTAGATTTTGAATTGGCTGTTCTGGTGACCCGAAACTGTCCTGCCACTGAATGGCCCCAGTCGTCGAATTGAGGCCGTAGGCGTGATCGGTCTCGGTGACGGCGAGAACCGTCGGTTGGCTCACAATGGGCTGCGCGTTCACCGGACCATTGAGTTGGGTATCGAATATCTGTCCGAAGTTTCCGCCGGTCACGCTGGCGGGCGTCAGTTGCGCTTCGTTCGGATACCAGCCCGTTTCCGAGTTATCGGAGGACATCTGGAGCGTGTTCGCCTTCGCGCTCGTGGCCTCGACGAATGGCACCGCGACGGTCCCGGCGATAAGGAGGAGACAGAGGAGTGCGCGAAGACTGTATTTTCCCGTCCCAGGCTGGCATCGCACTCGACGCCAGACGTCGGTACCCGGGCGACTCCACATAGCAAAGACAGTACCGGCACGGTGATTGCTCCCAAGTTCGCCCCGTTCGACGCTCCCAGAGCCGTGATTGCACGCTCGTGCGCAACGTGCCACGTCCATTCGGTCAAGCGGTGTCGAAGTGCGAAATCAACAGGATGGGAAGCTTGATGCTCGAATTTGCCGATCAATCAACGATCCATATTGACCCGGATTCACGGTTTCAAGTACGGACATTCTGCGGATTCGAACAGGTCATCATGAGTACGCCTGGAGGGCGAGCAGCGGTTTTCGGATAAGGGCGTCAACGTGTGGTTTGACGCCAGAATTCAGGAGGCGGTAAGTATGGTCATTCGCTGCATAATGCTCTCGTTGTTAGTCATCAATATGATTGAGCAGTTGGTTCCAACTCAATAATCGAAGCCTATGCATGGGCCGTCGGGGTGGTGGACGTCAGCGACGTGGGTGTCGCAGGGGCAGTCTGGAAATCACGGTGGCGCACCATGGCGAATCCGGCAACGGCCCCGAGTGCGACCGCGAAGGTTCCGATGACGAGAATCAAGTGCATGCCGGAGACGAAGGCGATGTGAGCGTTGCGCGCGACGCCCGCAAGGCCGTGCGACGCCTTCACCGCAGCCGCGACACCGGACTCAGAGACGGTCGTGGACACCTTGGGAACCGGATGGTGATACGCGACGGCGAGTGAGCTCGCTACCTTGCGCTCAAAGAGTGCGCCCAGGGCCGCAACGCCGATGGCGAGCCCGCCCGTTCGAAAGGTGTTGCTGATACCTGACGCCATGCCCGAGCGTTCAGGGGCCACGACGCCCAGCCCGATCTTGGCTATCGCGGGGTTCACGATGCCGATGCCCAAGCCCGTGAGCAAAAGTCCTGGCACGAGCACGAGCCACGTTGACGATGCACTCATTGCCAACATCGTCAACATTCCGACGGCGGTAATTGCCATTCCCCCACCGAGTACGAGGCGCGGCGCAATGCGATCGGCGTGGCGATGGAACCAAATCGGCACCGCGAAGCTGAGCACCGTCGAAGGAAGCAGGCGAAGTCCACCTTGCAAGGGTGAGTAACCGAGATTGTTCTGTAAATAGAACGTGATGTAGGGATACATGGCGAACATGCCCGCGCCAATCGCCAGCGTCGCGAGCGACACGCCCACGAACGACGGGCGACGAAACAGCGAAAGATCGAACATTGGTCGTTTCTGGAAGTGCTCAACGACGAGGAAGAGTGCCATCACGAGTGCGGCGCACACCCACAGCGTGACGATCGTCGAACTGGTCCAACCGTCAGAGTTGGCACGGATCAGCGAGTAGACGAGGAGGAACATCGACGTCGAGAACGTCGCGAGCCCCGCCCAATCGAGCCGGGCGGCCGAACCGTCGGTCACGTTCACCATTGTCTTGACGGCGAGCCACACGGTGAGAACGCCAATGGGCAGATTGACGAAGAAGATCCAGCGCCAGCCGAGTCCGCTCGTCAGTACGCCTCCGACCAACGGACCGACCGCGGTCGCCGCGCCGACGGTTGCACCCCACGCGGCAATCGCTCGGCCCCGTTCGGCGCCATGGAACTCCTGACCAATCAGGGCGAGGCCCGTGGCGAACATGGCGGCGCCGCCCACGCCTTGCAGCGCGCGAGACCAGATTAAGAACGTGGCCGAGGTCGAGACACCACAGAGAAACGACGCGACGGTGAAAACGCCCAAACCCATGAGAAAGACGCGCTTGCGACCGAATCGGTCAGCGAGCGAGCCCCAGGTCAAGATCAACGTCGCGAGGGCCAACGCGTAGGCGTCGATCACCCATTGCAGGTCGGAGAAGTTCGCCCCGAGACGTCGCTGAATGGTGGGCAGTGCGACCTGGACGATCGTGACGTCGACCAACAGCATGAACGTGGCGCCACAGACCGCAATTAGGGTCAGCCATCGTCGGTCTAGTTGGCGCATCGAGAACTCCCTGTCGGTGGCATGGGCGATCAAGTGACCAGGCATGGCCATTCAGTCGCTTGCGCATCCTAAAGGTGACACTGCGTGTGTCGCACCATGGCTGCGCGGAGCCGACGAAATGCTGAAGCGAGTTGATCGGGTGGCAATGCACTGCCTGTATCGGTCGAGTTGTACTGTCACACACATGTCGCCTTCGAGCAGCCCGTTACACCGATGAGGGCGCTGCGTCGGACACTGGCGGGAGCAGTGTTGCTCGCGCTGAGCGCCACCGCCTCCGTCGCTGGTGCCTCGCAGAGCACCGTGTCAACGCTGACACACGTGTGGACCGAGCCGGCGAGTGGCTACGGGTTTCTCGACGGCGCCGTTCTGCAGGCCCGTCACAGCATCGACATGTCGATGTACGAACTGGCGGACACGACGCTGGAACACGATCTGATCACCCAAGCAGCCAACGGGGTGCACGTGCGGGTGCTGCTCGACAGTGACTTCAATGGCAGAAGCGACAACGCCTCGTCCTACGCGCTCTTGCACGCCAGTGGCGTCGACGTGGAGTGGGCGCCACCGAATCAGATATTCCACGCGAAGTACGTCGTCATCGACGCGACCCGTGCGTACATCGGGACGGGCAACCTCGCCTCGCGCGATTACGCGTCGACGCGTGACTTTTGGGTGGAGGACACAACGTCGAGTGATGTGCACGCCGTCCTATCGACGTTCGGTACGGACTTCGCCCACGGTGCCGCGCCCGCGCTGGCGTCGAGCGGGCTCATTTGGAGTCCGGGCTCGACCGCCGCTCTCGTGCGTCTCATTGGTTCGGCGCACCACTCATTGCTCGTAGAGAACGAGGAGATGGACTCGGCCACGATTGAGCAGGCGCTTGACGTCGCCGCGGCCCGGGGCGTCTCGGTCAAAGTCGTGATGACCTCGTCCTCCGATTCGACGGTGGCCCTGCGCGGCCTCGCGAGCGACGGCGTCCACGTGCGCGTGCTCGGCTCACGTCAGATCTACATCCACGCCAAGGTAATCTGCGCCGACTGCTCGGGTGGCGTGGGGACCGTCTTCATTGGCAGCGAAAACTTCTCCACGTCGTCGCTTTCCTACAACCGTGAACTCGGTCTCGTGACGAAGACGCCCGCGGCAGTTCGAGCCGTGGTGAGCGCCGTTGGTGCCGACTACGCCATGGGCGTCGCGATCACCGCGCCGGCTTCGACGCCCACGACACCCGTAACGTCGTCGGGCGGCGCCGTCGCGATCACCGCGTTCGAGGCGTCAATCGCGCGCGGTGCCGAGGATTCGCTCAGCGTCCACTCGCGGAGGGCGAACGACGCATGCTCGTTACGAGTGGTCTTGCCGAGTGGTTACGTGAGTCAGTCCCACGGCCTCGGGTCGGCCCGAGCAAATAGTGCAGGGAACGTCAACTGGACCTGGGAGATTGGACCGAGCACTGACCCCGGCACCGCGCACGCGACCGTCACCTGTGGTGCAAGTTCGGTGAGCCGAAACTTCACCATCACCTAGCCAACAGACGTGCGATTCTCTCGCGGCGTTCTTAGAACTGGCTGTAATGCACGTTGCAGGACTTGCCGTTGGACAGCGTGATCCGGAAGGTGTGAATGCCTCGAGGCGTGCCGGTCCGGACGGTAACTCGAACCGTCAGACGGGTCCCCGTGTCGTGGATCACGCGCGCGATGGTGCGTCGTCCGATGCTGCTCACGATTCGTGGCTGTCCGAAGAAGCCGGAGCCGATGATCGTGACGGTCCTCGTTTGGCCGGTCCACGCATCGCCGATAACGCGGGTCGCGCGCAGTGGAACCTTGGAGACCGCGGAGATGATGAGCGATCCCGCGGTGTAGTTGTACGTGCTGGCGTAGATGCCCTGGTCGCTACTGGGCGTCACGACGACCGTCGCGTTCGCGGGCAGCGCCAGGTACGTGCCGACCGCCGATGGTGCCACCGTCGACGTGGCGTAGACCGTCGGGGCGACACCGGTGTAGGTGAACGTGTCCTTGGTCACGACTGCCTTGTCGGCGGTCGTGAGGCCGGTCACTACCGCAACGACGTCAATCGGATGGCCCACGGTGACGTTGGTGGCGCGAGCGCTGATCGTCAAAATACCGGGTGTGATGGTGGTGGAATGTGTACCGGCGCTGGACGTGAAGTAATCGGTGCCGTTACCAACCGCCGTGATGGTGGCGTAGTACGCGTCGCCGGGGGTCAACCCGGTAATGGTTTCGGTGCCGCTCGTGTTGCCCGTCACTTCCTTTACGACGGAGTTGTCCTTCGCCAGTCGAATCGTCACGTCGCTCGACGTGGCGTTGGGGTTCGGCGTGAAGTTGACGACGATCGAGCTCGGCGAGACCAGTGACACCGACGGCGCGCTCGGCGTCGCCAACGTCTCGATCACGGTGATGACGGGCGACTTCGCAAGGTTGGTCTCGGTGCCACTGGAGGTGGATTTTTCGGTGGCGGTCCAGGTCTGTGCGCCGACGCTCTGCGTCGCGACTGCGCCCGGTCCCTTCGCACCACGTGCGCCGTAGTCGATGGTGAGGGTGGCGCCCGCGGCGAGGGTCACGCCCAGTACGACAATGGTCTGTCCGTCAACCGTGACGGTCCCGGTGCTGGCCGTCGTATAGCCCGCGGCGGTGCCCGTCGTAGACGGCGTGGACCAACCCGAAGGGACGCTGAGATGCACACCGCCGTCCGACACACCGCCGGTCGCGGCCGTGTAAGTGAAAGTAATCGTGTGGGCAGAGGAGCCGTAGGTGACACTCGTCGTTTTGGTCGTGAGTGTGCCGCTGCCGTTCGCCGCCGCCGCACCGGCCGGGCCAGCAATGGCGACGACGAGACCCGACGCTACGAGCACCAGGGGGAGCAACCACTGACCCGTGATACGTAACACATTCACTCGAGCGTTGTTTGTTTGCATTGTCAGACCTCCACTAGATCACCGCGTCGCCGCTCTGACGATTTACATCGACTATTTCCTGTGTTGAACGACCATCCAAAATCTGTGACATTGACGGTCGATCATCTGTCCAGTTATCCATGAGGTCAAGGGCGGGATAGTGCTCTGCGTTCGACGGCGACAGCGCAACGGAATCCTCGAGAACGGGCACTTCAGCGGGCATGGTCGTTTGCGGCACGTCACCGCGTTTTGTTGAGATCTTGTCTCGGAAGTTCGACCACGTCGATGCGCGCTTAGTTTCTCGCACGTCGCGCCTTCAGTGAGTAAATAGTCACAAACCAGTCTTCAGTTCTAGATGGCTCCACCATCTCAAAACCCTCGTGGTTGAAGGAAAACTCATCTTACGGGCGCCTTGGCGCGAATAATCGGCAGTGACGCCCGCTCTCAGGTAATTCTCAAAGTGGGGCCAATGATTTGGCGGAGATTGGTTCAGCGTCACGATCATTCATGTCATCACTGTTCAGTTTTTTACACCGCTGCGTTGAAACGGGCCTGTCGAGCAAAAATGCAGATCCGTCGCCAATTGACGAATGTCACGTCAGTTGGCGAACCAATCGACGTGGCATGCACTTATGCAGTTCGAGAGCGCTTCCGCGCCGCGTGAGGCGACGATGCGGCGGTGACGTATCAGGCGCCTACGTGGAGTGGCGCTGCGGTGTCGAGTTGCGGGGGCGTGCGGATCACCGCCGCCGAGATGATCAACCCGAGGAGGGCGATGAAGGCGCCCACCTGGAAGGCCGTGGTATAGCCGTGGGTCGTCGCAATGTCTGCTGCGGTTTTCGACGCTTGACCGTGCGCTGCGCTCACCAGGTTGGTGTACTTGGACCTCGCCGCGTTAATGGCAATGCTGGACAGTATGGCCAGGCCAAGTGCTCCACCAACCTGTTGGGTGGTGTTGAGCAACGCCGACGCGAGACCGGCCTCGTCCGGGCGCACTCCTGAAACGGCGGCCAGCGTGAGCGGCACGAACGAAAGACCCATACCAATTGACACGATCAGCAGTGGAATGAGGATCGCGTCGTAGTGACTGTGAATGCTCAGTCGCGTCAACAGTTCAAGTCCGACCACTGAAGCCGCGGGGCCCGCGAGTAGTGGGAATCGAATCCCGATTCGTCCAATGAGACGAGAGGTAATGATGGCCGCACCCATCAAGCCGACCGTCATGGGCAAGAAACCGAGACCGGTCCTCAGAGCACTCCAACCGAGCACGTTCTGCAAGAACTGCGTGAGGAAGAAGAACATCGAGAACATCGCGGTACCGATGCACAGCATCATCGCGAAGACGCCGGACCGGTTCCGGTCGGCGAAGATCGACATCGGCATCAGTGCACCGATCGTCCTGGTCTCAATGAGTACGAAGGTGGTGAGCAGTACAGCGGCGCCTCCGAGCGGGACGAGTGTGCTCGTCGCGGTCCAACTGTGACTCGCGACGTTGGACAGTCCGTAGACGAGCGCCAACATGCCGCCCGTGGCCGTCAGGGCGCCCGGTACATCAAGGTGCCCCGTCGTCGTCGACGACTCATTCAACGCACGAGGCGTGAGGAAAAGAATGAGCGCGGCGATCGGCACGTTGACGAAGAAGATCCAGCGCCACGACACGAGGTCGACCAGTACGCCGCCGAGGAGCAGGCCGGCCGCGCCGCCACCTCCCGCCATTGCGGCGTAGACGCCCATCGCCCGGTTGCGCAAAGGGCCCTCGGGGAAGTTCGTCGCGATGAGCGACAGTGCGGTCGGCGCGGCAATCGCGCCACCAACACCTTGACACGCTCTCGTGATGATGAGCCACACGTCGGTAGTCGCAAAGCCTCCGAGGAGCGAGGCCACGGCGAAGATGCCAATGCCGATCATGAACATCCGCCGTTTGCCGAAGAGGTCACCAGTTCGACCACCGAACAACAGCAGCCCGCCGAAGGTGAGCGCGTACGCGGTGACGAGCCACTCGAGGTTGTCGACGGAGAAGTTAAGGCTCTTATGAATGGTCGGGAGGGCCACGTTGACGATGGTCGCGTCGAGCACGATCATGAGCTGTGCGCCGGCAATGACCGCGAGCGCGAGACCGAGATGCTTTCCTTCGGTGTTGCTACCGGTCAGTTCCGGCGTTTGCGTAGTTGACATGGGGTTTCCTTGGTGGGTGGCGGGGAGTTACTTTGAGGCGGTGGCGAGGGGGAGGATGACGTCGCGTCGTACTTGCGTGATGAACTCGGCATCCGGTAGCTCACCGGTAATGAGGACCTCTTGAATCAAAAGGGCGGGAAGCAGCGAGCCGAGCAAATCGAGATTGCAATCGCGAGAGACCTCGCCGCGCTCGACGGCTCGCTCGAAGAGCGTGCGCATTGCATTCATCCGAGGTTCAATCAACCGTTCACGAAAGACGTCACGTATCTCGGCGTCGTGGGCGAGGGCGGTAATCAGTCCCAGCATGATCTTCGCGTTGAAGCTGTTCTCGGGACTACAAAATCCCTCGCTCATGGCTTCGAGGTCACCAATGAGCGAGCCGGTGTCGGGATCGGCCATCGAACCTTTTGAGCGATGGAGCGCGTCGACGACTAACGCCGCCTTACCCGGCCAGCGTCGATAGATCGTCGCCTTGCTGGCGTGCGCGCGAGCGGCGACGGCGTCCATGGTCAAGTTGTCATAGCCAATCTCGGTGAGAAGGTCGAGCGTGGCTTGGCAAATCGCGACATCGCGACTGGCGTCCAGGGCGCGGCCCTGATGCGCGACGTCGTGTCCCGCGCCCATTTGTTCGGTCTCTTCGATAGTTTCCGTGGTGTCCATGATGTCGATCTCGTCGCCCTTGCTGTACTGAACTGTATCGTACACCCTAACTGTACGAAACCGTTCAGTATTTCAACAGAGTGCTGAAAACCCTCATGACACGGGCGGTAGTGCGTCGATGGGGCATGAAGAGTCGCGGTCTATTCGACGCCTGCTCACTGCGACGCATCGATATCGACGAAGGGTCTAGACGGCCCTCATCTTGTTGTTGCGCGCGTCGTGGGTGACCTCGGCGAGTCCGAGCTTTTCCAGGAGTGGCGGAAGATACATGGCGAACCTGCCGCGGTAGCCCTTTCGAAGTCCGTACCAACCTTTGACGGGATTCTTGTCCGATCGGCCCCACGCTTCGACCGTGCCGTCAGCGGCCGGCTTGTTCTCGTCGGCGGCGCCCAGTGACACCCAGTCACCCCGCTCGACGAGCCACGCGTGCAGGTCCTTCACGGCCGACAAGTGGTACTTGAGGGTGGTCGAACCGACCACGCACACGAGTGCGGGCGGATCGCCATCCTCGTCTTCGTACATTTCGTACGTGGACGTTCCCGGTGGCGTCGTCAGCTTCCACGGCTGTTCTTTCGTTCCTTCGGCCATCGTCACTCCTTTACGTGTTTGTTCGACGCTTCGGTGACTTATTTCTCGAGACGACCGCGCAACGTGGCCACACCGTCGCCCGACAGCGTCGCCGCGAGTGGTCTCGAGGCCATTGCCATGAGGAGGGCGACGAGAGGACCGTTGACGTCTGGTCCCGACCCGTACGACCAGTCGGCGTCGGTCGCGTGGAGATGAAGACCGGCAATGGTTCTCTTCGCCGGCACCGGGAAATTCGACCCCTTGAACATTTCGAGACACGCGACCTTGGCTTCCGTCGATGAATCGTCGTCGATCCCGAGGGGTCGGCGGATGTCGTTACCGTGCACGACGACTTCGCCGAGCATCGCCATTGCGGCGGCCGGGGGCTTGTTCGTGGTCGTCGTGCTGGCACGAATTCGTTCGACGATTTCTTTCGGTGCCAACCGGGCTGACGAGTGCGCCTGACGGTCCATCATGACGTTGAAACGCAGACCACTCGCGAGGAGACCTCGAAAGAACTTCGTGGTTGACTGCTCGCCGGCGTTCATCATGTGGGCCGCGACCGTGCGCACGTTCCAGCCCTTACAGAGTGTGTCCATTGCCCACTGTTCGGAGGAAAGTCCGTCCAACATGTCCGCCACTCGAGCACGTTCGGCGTGGATCATTGCCCACGTGTTGGCGTCGCTCACGAACGTTCTTCTCGACTGAGGAGGGGACCGGGATCGCCACCTGACGCCACGACGGCGAGCCGGTCCAACAGCGTCGTCCATCCCTGCGTGTGGTCCGTGACTGCGTCGTCGGGCAGGCCGCTGTGCACCAGGCGCACCCGCGTCTCGTCGCCTTCGGGAATGAGGGTGATGACCACCTTCGTGGATCCCGCAGGAATCGGGTGACCGGGTTGATCCCACCCGAAGGTGAAGGCGAGCTTCTCGTTGGGTACCACCTCAATGAATTCGCCCCGCGCGGGATGATCGCCCAGGACCGAGACCTTGTAAATGCCGCCCGGTTTAAGGTCGTACTCCGCGTCGGTGCCAATCCAAGACTGCCTCTCGGGATCGGTCAGCAGTTCGAAGATTGTCGACGGATCTGCCTTCACGAGTACCTCGCACGTCAGTTCAGCCATTCCTTGCATCCTTATCTCTCTGGGCCGCTTCCGCGGCACTCTTCAGTCGATTGAGTCGTCCCGACCAGTACTGATCGAGGAACGTGCGTAGATTCGCCATCTCCTCGACGTTGGCGCGATAGAGGCGGCGATTCGCGTCGCGTCGTTCGCAGACCAAGTTGGCGTTGCGGAGCACGCCGAGGTGTTGGGAGACCGCTGAGCGGGTGACGTCGTGAAAGTGTGACGCGATGTCGGACGCGGGCAACTCCTTCGACCAAACGAGTCGAAGGATCTCGCGTCGCCGAGGGTCAGCGATGGCTTTGAGAGCGACGTCCACCGGATCAGTGTAAGCGAGTGCTTACGTAAGGCGCAACTTAAATACGAACGTCTGGTGGTAGAGCTCGACGTCACCGTTCGTTGCGATGGCCATTCGTGCCCTTGACTATTCGAAGACGAGGCAGCCGTCATCGAGGTCGACGAGCGGCAGTTCGTCGCGCTCAGCCCAATAATCCTGGGTATGGCGCCACTCGGGACGATCAAGTCGTTTCGGCATCAAGTGCAGGGACCGCAGGAGGTAACCGGGATTGAAGTACTCGGTGTCGATCCAGTCCATTGGTGTGTCCTGTGCTTCGTCGCGGCGTAGTCGAGGCGTCACGCGCGTCGCGCCGAGTTCGTCCATGTGCGTGAGCATTCGACAGGTGAAGTCACTGACCAAGTCAACGCGCAAGGTCCAACTCGCGCGGAAGTAGCCGAAGGTCCACACGAGGTTCGGCACGCCCGAGAACATCAGTCCGCGAAAGGTCACGGTGTCGGCGAAGTCGAGTGGCACGCCGTCAATCGAGAACGCAATGTCGCCGAGCACGCTCAGATGAAAACCGGTCGCGGTCACGATGATGTCGGCGTGGAGTTCCGCCCCGGACTTGAGCAGCACCCCCTCTTGGGTGAACGTCTCGATCTCATCGGTCACCATCGAGGCCTGACCGGAACTGATGGCCTTGAACAAGTCGCCATCGGGGAGGAACGCAATGCGCTGGCGCCACGGCATGTAGCGCGGCGTGAAGTGCGTGTCAACGTCGTAACCCTCGGGCAGCGCGGCGCGGACCAGATCGATGAGCGCCTCCTTGGCAAACTCGGGCTCCTCGAGGGCCAGTTGCGTGAGCGCGCGAAGGTTGAAGAGATTCTCTCTGCGCACGATGTCGTGCACCCACTCTTCGGGCACGTCCAGTTCGCGTAGGTGGTCGGCTAACAGGTTGCGATTCTCGCCGGTGAAGAAGTACGTGGGGGAGCGTTGTAACACCGTCACGTGCGCGGCGTCGTCGGCGATGGCTGGCACGAGTGTCGCCGCAGTCGCGCCGGAGCCGATCACGATCACCTCTTGGTCCTTGTACTCGAGGTCGTCGGGCCATGTTTGGGGATGGACAATGCGCCCCTTGAAGTCCTTCATCCCGGGCCACTCGGGGGTGTAGCCCTCGTTGTGTCGGTAGTAGCCCTGGCACATCCACAGGAAGTTCGTGGTGAAGACCGCGGTGTCCCCGTTTGTTTGCCGTGCGGTAATCGTCCAGAGATTGTTCGTGCTGTCCCAGCTCGCAGACTCAATGTGATGTCCGTAACGAATGTGGCGATCGAGGTGATTCTCTTCAATCACGTCGCCGAGATACTTCTGAATCTCCGCGGCGGTCGCGATCGGGGCGCTCGTCCAGGGCTTGAACCGGTAGCCGAAGGTGTAGAGATCGCTGTCGGAACGGATCCCGGGGTAGCGGTGCGTCTTCCACGTTCCACCGAAGTGGTCCATTGCTTCGAGCATGACGAAACTACGCTCGGGGTTCTGGGTGAGCAGGTGATAGGCCGATCCGATGCCCGAAATGCCCGCGCCCACGATCAGCACGTCGAAGTGCTCCTTCGTGACCTCACTCTCCGTCGCTCGTTCAACGGTCGTGCTCATGAGACCCCCTCACGTTCAAATGTCGAGCGGTTGCCGCTCGCCATCGATGAAAACCTCACAACCCCTGGACATTAGACCTCTCGGGCGGGGTCGAACAGTGGGTACGTGGTTGCGTCGTCGTCTCGATGAGCGCCAATTTGCCTGGTGTGTGGCGTTACTGTTTCTAGGTCGATCACCACGCGACGAGAGAGGGCGTCATGAAGGCAGCGGTCTACTACGAGAATGGCGGACCGAGTGTGTTTCGCTACGAGGACGTGCCCGACCCGGTGGCCGGCCCGAGTGAAATGCTTATCGCCGTCGAAGCCGTGAGCATTGAGGGCGGTGACACGCTCAACCGTCTCGGTGGCCCGCTCGTCAGTGTGCCCCACGTCGTGGGTTACCAGAACGCGGGCACCATTGTGAGCGTTGGTCCCGACGTCACGGGTTTTAACGTCGGCGACCGCGTCGTGACCCTGGCCTTCCATGGTTCGCACGCCTCCATGCGCACGGCGCACCCGCTGACGACGTGGAAGATCCCCGACGGCCTCGCGACCGAAGTCGCGGCCTGCGTGCCGGTGGCGTACGGTACGGCGCACGACAGTCTCTTTGAGTTCGCGCGACTCGTGCCCGGCGAGACCGCCTTGATTCACGCCGGCGCCGGTGGCGTGGGACTGGCCGCCATTCAAATGGCGAAGAAGGCCGGCGCCAGAGTATTTGCCACGGCGTCGAGCAGCGAACGTCTCGCGCGTCTCCGCGAATTCGGTCTCGATGAAGGAATCAACTACAAGGAGAAGGACTTCGTCGCGGAAGTGCGAACACTCACCAAAAATCAAGGGGTGAACGTCATCTTGGACTCGGTGGGCGGCACCAACCTCCAAAAGAGTCTCGCGGCGCTGTCGTATCGAGGACGATGCGTCACCTTTGGCAACGCCGGCCGCGAGGAACCGCTGACCATCGACACGTCGAACCTCGGTACCCAGAATCAGAGTCTCATCGGCTACTTCCTCGGACCAGAGCTGTTTGTGGGACCACGCGCCTATCAGATGATTGAAAACTTGCTCGCCGATGTCGCCGTCGGTGACTTACGAGTGGAGATCGACCGCACGTTCTCGCTCGAAGAGGCCGAGGAGGCGCACGAGTTTATCGAGAGCCGTCAGGCCTTCGGCCGGGTGGTGCTGATTCCCTAAGAATCGGTTAGTTCGAGGAGTCCTCGGTCGCACTGAGTTCGCCGTTTTCAGCTTCGTAGGCCTTGAGCGTCTCGATGTACTTCTCAATGTCGGCTTCGGTGGACGCCGGTGCGCGATTCTGCGTCTGCAGGTAGGCCGCGAGTCCGAGTTGGCGCAGCACGCCGTCCGCGCCGCGCTTGGCCTGGATTTCTCCGACCTTCGCCTGGCCCTTGGCCGCGGCGTCCTTGGCTGCTGACGCAGCGGAGGCGGCTTGTTCCTTCACCTTGTCCATGAATCCCATGAGGTCTCCTTCACTCGACTGTGTAGCCACGATACATGCACTGGTCGGTTCTCGCCCGAGGTGCGATGGTGCACACGGCGAACAGATCGACGACCACGTCACCCCGGAGAGACGCCGCGTGAGGATTTGGTCCCTTCGAATGACGGTCTTACAATTAGGGGGTACCAGGCGATGTTGCCCTCTCGCGCTCAACCACCTGGACAGTCAAAGTAAGGATCGTGTTCATGAGTGTTCCCAGTGCCTCCTATTCAGTAACGATGCGTGTGACGCTCGAGAATCACTCTCGAATCGGCGCGGTCACGACGGCCGTGGACGACGCCGGGGGAGCGGTCACCGCACTTGACGTGGTTGACCCCAACGGCAGCGGGATGACGATCGACCTCACGTGCAACGCGATTGACGAGGGCCACTCCGAGCTACTGCGCGCCGCCGTTGAGATAGTGGAGGGCGCACGAGTTATTGCGATGAGCGACCGAACATTTCTTCTGCACCTGGGCGGCACGATTTCGGTGGAGCCCAAGGTCTCGCTCAAGACACGCGACGACCTCTCAATGGCCTACACACCGGGCGTGGCGCGAATCTCCATGGCGATTGCCAAGGACCCCTCGGCCGCGCGCAAACTCACCATCAAGCGCAACACCGTCGCCGTCGTGACCGACGGCTCCGCCGTGCTCGGACTGGGCAATATCGGCCCCGAAGCCGCGCTGCCGGTCATGGAAGGCAAGGCGCTGCTCTTCAAGCGCTTCGCCGACATCGATGCGTGGCCCGTCTGCCTGGCGACCCAGGACGTCGACGAGATCGTGCGCATTGTCCAGTGCATTGCCCCGGTGTACGGAGGCATCAACCTTGAGGACATCTCGGCGCCGCGTTGCTTCGAGATCGAGCGACGTCTTCGCGAACTCCTCGACATCCCGGTCTTTCACGATGACCAGCACGGCACGGCCATCGTCGTGTTCGCCGCGCTGCTCAACGCGTTGCGCGTCGTCGGCAAAGAGATGAAGGACGTGCGCGTCGTCGTCCTCGGCGTCGGTGCGGCCGGCGTCGCGATTTCCAAATTGCTCTTGAAAGAGGGCGTCGGCGACATCATCGGGGTCAATCGCGGCGGCATCATCTCCGCACAGGACGAAAAGCTCGACGAGGCGCGACACTGGCTCGCGGCGAACACGAACAGCGAGGGCCGAACCGGCTCGCTCGACGACGCCATGCGTGGCGCGGACGTGTTCATCGGTGTCTCGGGATCGAACCTCGTCTCCGAGGAGCAGCTCAAGCTCATGGCGCCAGACTCGATCATCTTCGCCTTGGCCAACCCCGACCCCGAAGTCGACCCCGTCCTCGCTCGTCGCTACGCCGCCGTGGTGGCGACCGGACGAAGTGACGAACCCAACCAGATCAACAACGTGCTGGCCTTCCCGGGGATATTCCGAGGGATGCTCAACGCCGGCGCGAAGCAGGTCACCGAGGAGATTGAGATTGCCGCGGGTCGTGCGATTGCCGACGTCGTGACGGCCGATGAGCTCTCGGCCGACTACATCGTGCCGACGGTGTTCAATCCATTGGTCGTCGCTGCGGTGACGAGCGCCGTCGAGCGACTCTGCGGCTCCTCGCGCTGACCAACGCTTCTCACATAAGACCTCACTAGCGGCGTCATTACACTCAAGTCAATGCTCGAACGATGGACTCGGGCGGTGGTCCGCTATCGCGCCGTCGTCATTGCTGCGTGGATCGTGGTGGTGCTCCTTGGGTTTCTTTCGGCTTCGCGACTTCCTGATCTACTGACGACGTCCCTGTCGGTGCCCGGCACGGGCTCCACGCAGGCCAACACAATTTTGTCTCGACACTTTGGCGAGAATGTCGAAGGGACGTTCACCGTCGTCGTTCCCTTCAAGAACGCCACGACGTCGAAGCTCAACGCCATGGAACATGAGATCGCCATCGCGGCCTCAGCGATTCCCGCGGGAAAGGTCATTCAGCAGCGGGCCTTCGCCGGGGTGCTCTACGCGGACGTGGGAACCTCGCTCAATCTCCTCCAGGCGTCGGACCAGACCGGGCACCTTCGTGGGGCGTTGCGAGAGGAGGGACTGGCGACCGCGCTGGTCACCGGTCCGCCGGCTCTCAACCACGACATTGCGCCGGTGCTCTCCTCGGATCTCCTGCGGGGCGAACTTTTGGCGGGGGTGCTTGCGCTGCTCTTGTTGATTGGCGTGCTGGGCCTCTGCTGGGCCGTGGCGGTGCCGTACGTGGTCGCCGCGTCGACGACCGCGGCGGCCATCGGTGTCGTGTTCCTCTTGGCCCATCACTTCTTGATGGTGCTCTATATTCCCAACGTCGTCGAGCTCTTTGGGTTAGGGCTCGCCATTGACTATTCACTTCTAATCCTGCACCGCTACCGAAGTGAAGTCGACGTCGAAGGTGCCGACGTCGAGGACGCGATCGTGGCGACCATGGTGACGGCGGGGCGCACCATCGTGCTGTCGGGGCTCACGGTGGCGATTGGGGTGGCGACGTTGTTGTTCGTACCCGTCCCCTTCGTACGTTCGCTCGGCGCCGCCGGTCTCGTCGTGCCGATCGTTGCGATCCTCGCCGCACTCACGTTGCAACCCGCGATCCTCTCGTTACTCGGTCGTCGCGGTGTCCGACCGGTCGCCGTCCGAGGGATCTTTCGACCCAACAACGCCGACGGTGCCTGGGCGCGCGTCACGAGACGAGTGATTGAACGCCCGGTGACCGTAATGCTCTGCGCGCTCGGTGTGCTCGCGCTCCTCATGACCTCGGCGCTCTGGCTGCAGCTCACACCGGGATCGGTCGTCGCGGTGCCCCAAAACCTTCAGTCGACGCGAGCCCTGACGCTCGTGAGCACCCGCGTGGGGCCGGGGCTCATCACGCCCAACGAGATCGTCATCGATCTCGGGCACGCGCACTTGGCGAACACCCCGGCGCTCGTCGCCGATCGTCTCGCGCTGGCGAAGGCGATCCTGCACGATCGCGAGGTCTTCGCGGTGGCGATTGACACCAAGTCGCCCTTCGTCGACGCCACGGGCCGTTACGAACAGATCATTGTGGTCGGCCGTCATGAATTCGGGGCTGAAGCATCGCAGCAGTTCGTGCGCGAACTACGCAACGACTACATTCCACGGGCTCATTTCCCGTCGGGTACCAAGATCTACCTCGGCGGCGCACCGGCGCAGGGGGTCGACTTCCTCACGTCGGTGTACGGCGCCTTTCCGTGGATTGTTCTGTTGGCGTTGGTGTTGGCCTACCTCGTCTTGGTTCGCGCGTTTCGCTCGATTGTTCTGCCGCTGCTCGCCGTGGTGCTCGACCTCTTGTCGGTCGGCGCGGCCTACGGCGTACTGGTGCTGGTCTTTCGCTTCGGCGTGCTTTCATCGGTCCTGGGTACCTACAAGGTCAGCCAAATCGAAGGCTGGGTACCGGTCTTTCTCTTCGCCACGTTGTTTGGCCTCTCCATGGACTACGAGGTCTTCATCGTGTCGCGCATGCGCGAAGCCTTCACCCATGGCGCCGCCGGCAAGGACGCGATCGTCGACGGCCTGGCGAACACGGGCGGCGTCGTGACGGCGGCCGCCGTGATCATGGTCGGTGCGCTCTGTGGTCTCGTCTTTGGTCACGTGGCGGGATTACAGGAACTCGGCGTGGGGCTGAGTGCCGGCGTGCTCATCGACGCGACGATCGTGCGCGGGCTGTTGCTGCCGAGCGTCATGGCGCTGCTCGGTCGTGCGAGTTGGTGGTTGCCGAGCCGCCACGACGTCGCGACACCGCAACGGTGACCAACGCGACAACGCCTCGCCCCCCAATGAAGAGGGACGAGGCGTTGGGAGGCGAAAGTGGTTACTTGACGATTCGAATCGCGAAGTGGACGGTCGGGACCTGGTAGCCGAGCGCCAGTCCCGGGTAGTCACGGCTCGACGACAGCACCGGCACCATGCCGTAGGGCGTGTTGGCGAAGGATGGCGAAAGTGAGTACAGCATGGGGAACAGGTCGATGACGTGCACGCCAACACCGCCGGTGGCCTTCAGGTGAATGACCATGTACCCGTTGGAGTTGAAGCCGCAGCCGTAACCCATGTAGCTGTTGTCGTAGTCCACACCGAGCGTGTTGTCGAGTTGGGTCCAGCCCACGCCCTTCATGGAGATCGTGAACTCCTGACCTTCCTTAAAGGTGTAACTGCCCGTGCCGGACTGACCGGCGGCGAGAGCGCTCGCGGTGTCCGAGTCGTCGGCGGTCGCGACACCCATCGAGATGACCTTGCCCGACTTGTTCATGAAGGGAACGATGCTCTCCTTCACGTAGAACGGGACCTGCGCTTCGACCGTGGTGCCGCTGAGCACCTGGACGACGTGCCAGCCACCGAGGTTGTCGGGGATGGTGATCTTCTGGTTAATGGTGCCGTTGGTCACGGTCGCGGTACCGAGGGGGATTGAGTTGAACGCCCAGCACGTGCTGGCGCAGTTCACGCGGTTCCCCACGACGGTCGACCACAGCAAGGTGTCCGTGCCGCTGCCGGTCAGGCCGGTCACGCTCAGCACCGAGCTCGACAGCACGGCGCCACTCTTGAGTGACAGGGAGGCCACGGCCGTGCTGGCGGGGCTCAAGTTGGCGGACGACATCGTGGTCACTTGACTCACCGTTGGGGTCACGTTGGCGGGCCACGTGATGTACGGAGCGGGCAGGTTGTTTCCCTTGGTGACGGTGAAGTGGACCGTGCCGCCGTTGGTGTAGGGGATCGGTGACTGGATGACGTTCAGGTACATGTAACTGATTGCGTTACCAATCTGGATGACGTGCGTACCGGGTGTGCCGGCCGCGCGAATCGTGATGCTCGCGGTGCCGCGGGTCCAGTTGCCCATCATCTCGCCGGCGTAGTGGTTGTCCCAGAGGACCGACGCGCCGCCGGTGTAGAGACTCGCGCCCATCGAGGTGTAGGTGATCGTGATCGGAGTCCCGACCGGACCACTACGAGGACTCACCGAGAGGATTCGAAGAAGCTCGAAGCCGCCGTGGGCGAGGGCGACGCCGTTCTGCACGGCGTAGATGTCGTGCACGCCACCGAAGTCCGAAGGTGCCTTCGTGGAGAACGAAAGTCCACCCGTGGCGCTGGTCGTGACCGTGGCCATGTTCAAGGTCGTCTTCGCGTACGAGGTGCCCATGTAGTTGACCGTGTTGGGCTCAACGTCCGCGACCCAGGTCGCGTTGTTGCTCGACCAGGTGAGCGTGACGCTCGCGCTGTCGGGTAGGCCGGAGCCGGTGATGACGACGGGAGTGCCGCTCACGCCCTGGTCGGGCGTAACGGTCAGGTTCGACATCGTCGCGGGGATGGTGAAGGGTGATGCGCTCACACCGGTGTAGGGCAGTGCCGGTACGCCGGGAATATCGCTCGGCGCGGTCAGCACTATTGGTGCAGTGACGGTAGGTGGTGTCGTCGTCGTCGTCGTCGTGGTCGTGGTCGTGTCAGCGGAACTGACGGTCGTGATCAACGCGACGGGTAGTACCGCCACTAAGAGGACGCGAGCGAAAACAGAGCGCATCCCTCGGTTGGTTCGAATCAATTTCATTGCGTTCCTTTCGCACTGCATCGCTCACCCCGGGAGATCCGGGACTTAGGTCGGGGTCATTCGGCCCTGCTTTGTGTCGTGGTGCACGCAAGCCCGAGCGACGGATCAGTTGATTCGCGCTCGGGCTTGCGGTACTTCGTGTTACGTACTGCGCTACTTCGTGTGCGGTGAAACAGTGAGTCAGATCACGCTGCGGGAACTGCGTTCAGCGTGGGCTGGGACAGTGGGTTGAAGTTCGAGGTGAACGACCCAACGCCACCGGCGACAGCGGGGGTGACAACGACGGTCTTCGTGTAGCTCACGCGGTGCATGACAACCTTGTGGTTCTTGATCACGTGCTTGCCGTTGCGCAACAGCGGCACCAACTTGGTCGCGGTGACCTTCTTGGTGACTGCGGGGACCGCAATGGTGTTGAACGTCACCTTGTAGCTAATGATGCCGAGCGTGTCGTAGAGACCAGTCGTGGTACCCGTCTTAAGGGGGGCCGTCCAAAAGGCGGCGCCACCGTGGTTGCCGTACGCGAGGGCGAGTGGTGTTGCCACGCCCGGGATCGTCACGGTCGCAGTGGACACGTTGAGTGGGGTGAGGACCGCACCGCCGAGGGCGGAGTCGTTTCCGTACACACGGAAGACGATGGTCTGGCCCACGATGAACTCGCTGGTGATCTCACAACCGGCACCGAACTCAGGCGCGAGGACGCCGGTCGAGCCACTGGCCACGATCGTGTCAACGTAGAGGGAGATCGGGTTCGGTGTGGTGCCTTGCACCGGGGAACCGACGATGACGTTGAACGTGGCGGCTGTTGCCGGTCCGAAGTCGGTCGTGTCGGTTGGGGTGAAGGTTGCACCGAGTGCTATGGGTCCAGCCGCACTGGGGGTCCAGGTGCAGAGCGCGATGAACGGCGTGACGGTGGCCGTGGGGGCCGCTGTGCATCCCGTGATCGCAACGCCGCCCGCCGTGAAGCTGACCGCACCAGCGACACTGGCGGTAGCCGTGATGGTTCCTGGACTGATGCCAAAGACCGCACTGCCACCACTGAGGACAACCGTCGGTGTCGTGGTGGCCGCCGAAGCAGTCGTGACACCAAAGGCTGCAATGCTGCCGAGGACCATGGCCCCGACCGCTATGCCTGACATAATTCGTTTCATTTTGTACTGCCTCCTGTTTTCTCTGGAACTACTTGACTTTGAGACTGCCGGTGAGCGTCGCGGTGAAGGCGTCGCTTTCGCTTGAACCCGCGGTGGTCGACTTGATCTCGAAGGATCCGCTGACCTTGAGGGTCCCCGTGGCGCCGGCGAACTTGCCCGTTCCACTGACGACTGTCGCCGATCCGGTGACGGTGACCGCGGTGGGTGCTGCTGAATCAGCGGCACAGCCCTTGCTCGACGTGGCGAGCTTCAGGTGCAACGTGCTGCCGCCACCCGTGAGGACGCCGACACCGCTGATCGGGTCACAGCTCCCGGTGGGGTTGGACGATCCGGTGCCCGAGACGGCGCTGAGGCCGAGGTCGGTGCCAGTGCCGGTGCCCGTGAGCGCGGTGACGGTGACGGCGCTCGAACTCCACAGCATGGCGATGGTGCCGCGGTAGGTGCCCGAGAAGGCCTCGCTCTTGGTCGTGGCGGGCTTCTTGGTGGTCCAGCCGGCGGGACAGTGCGCGTTGACCGCGGTGACGCGTCGAACGGCCTTGCCTTTGTAGCAAACGATTGTCTTCTTCTTGGCCGCACTGGCATGCAGGGTGATGCTGTGGCTCGGGGAACTGTTGGTCGCCGCGCTGGCGCCCACTGCTCCGGACATCCCGAGGAGGGTGACGAGCGCCACGGCCCCCGTGATTCCTGTGATCCTGAGTGACTTCATGTCTTCAGCTTTCTGTTCGATCCCTTAGGGTTTCCTTAACCAGTATCACGGGGTTACGAAGTGGGTTCGTAGGGCCAAAAGTCATCAAAAGCCTTTGATCTATTAGGACTTTGGTCCCTACTGGGTGGTCGGCGCGACTAGCGTTGCGTAACCATGAAACTCAGTCACGCCATCCCCACCACGCCCTGGCGAGCAGCGTCAACGTGGGGGATTCGGCCTCGAATGGTGGCACCGCTCGTGGGTGGACTGACGGCCTTTGGTGTTGGTGAGGGACTGCTCGTCCAGAGCCAGTGGGGCGCGTCACCCTGGACGGTCTTCGCCCAGGGAATAGCAAAACAGGCGTCGATTTCGATTGGCTGGGCGACCGCCGTCATAAGTTGTGCCGTGCTGATGCTCTGGGTCCCGCTTCGCGAGCGACCGGGGTTTGGCACGGTCGCCAACGTCATCATCATTGCGTACGTCCTTGATCTCACGACGACGACCGTGGCGGTGGCGCACAACCCGGCCTTGAAAATCCTCTACGTCGTGGGTGCGGTGGCCCTGATTGGCGTGGGGAGCGCGTTCTATCTCACGTGTGGCCTCGGACCGGGCCCCCGTGACGGTCTCATGACGAGCCTGCACCGGCATCTGCACGTGAGCGTCGTCTACGTTCGACTCTCCATTGAAGTGACGATTCTCATCGTCGGCTGGTTGCTCGGCGGCACGGTCGGCGTCGCGACGGCGTTCTTCGCCGCGACGATCGGCTTCAGCATCGGGGCGAGTCTGCGCGTGCTCGATCGTCTCGTAAACAAATCGCACTCATGATCAACGGTGGTCGGCTCGCCGAATTCTTCATCGCCTCCATCACCATCATCTTGGTGCCGGGTCCGAGTGTCCTCTTTACGCTGGCGAGGGGCGTGGCGTGGGGTCGGGCGGTCGCGGTGTTGACCGTGCTCGGCAATTCCCTTGGCACATTGATTCTGTCGGTCATCGTCGCGATAGGGCTCGGGCCGCTCCTCTCGGATTCAAAGGCCTTCTCCATATCGCTGCAACTGGCCGGTGGGCTGTACCTCCTCTGGCTCGGTGTCGGGGCGATGCGTCACCGACACGCGCACGCCGCGGCCATGAGGAAACGCGAGGAGTTTCGTCCGTCGAACGTGACGGTCGTTCGTCAGGGCTTCACGGTCGGCATACTCAATCCCAAGTCGCTCGTGTTCTTCGCGGCGGTCTTCCCGCACTTCGTCGATCGCTCGAAGGGACATGTCACGTACCAACTTCTCTTGTTCGGCGCGATCTTTAGTGTGATGGCGTTCCTCAGTGATGCAACGTGGGGGATGATCGCCGGTACGGCGCGCGAGTGGCTCTCTGACTCGCCCCATCGCTTGGTCGTGCTGCGCACGGTCGGCGCCGGCGTGATGATGACGCTCGGCGTCATCATTGTCGCGAGCGCCATCACTTCGTAGGTACCCGTCGTCGCGTTACACCTCATTCGTACATTGGATTGATGACCAATGTGCACGTGACCGGACACCGCAATGAAGTGACCGCGACCGTCGACTCGTTCCTCGCGAACCTGCCCGAGATGCTCGGCGCCATGAAGGTCGACTCACGGTGCCTCGTCGCGGTGATCGAATTCGAAGACGGTCGCTATGTCCAGTTCTGGGTGACGAGCGACGGTGTGGTGATCGGTGAAGTCGTCTCCAACTTGAATATCAACGATGCCGTGGCGCTGACGAGTGACCAAGAGGAAATGCTCCGGGCCAGGGGTTGGGAGGAGCCCTCACCGGGTCCCAAACCCAACTGGCGTTACGAGGCCCACGACGTCGCCAAACTCATCGATCTCGTCGCGATGACTCGTGATGCCGTGCTGCACGTGCTCCTCGAAACGAGGGATCGCACCATATCGATGCGCTCGTGGTCGATGGACCCGCCGCACGAGCGCCCCACAGATGATCTTCTCTACGAGGGCCGCGTGTACTACCAAGAGGCGCTCCTCGAGATAGAGGGACGCCTCAACGAGGTTTGATCGAACGGACCGCCGCCGCGTTGCGCTTCCTACACTTCCTTTGGCGAGGGAGACGCAATGAGCATGCATGGTGGAGGTGGCGGCGGTGGCATGGGCATGCGTTCGATGCGCCGAGACCGCACCATCCTTGAACATCAGATCAAGAAGGGGACCCTTCCTCGGATCCTGACCTTCGCGAAGAAGTACCGTCCGATGCTCATCGTCTTCCTCTCGGCCGTCATCCTGGATGCAATCGTGAGCTCGGTCTCGCCACTGTTGCTGCGCGCGATCATTGACCTCGTGGTCAAGCACCACGTGAGGAGCTCGCTGGTCATGAGTCACCGCGAAAACCTGATCATTGGTTTGGCGTTGCTCACGGCCGGCCTCGCGGTCTTCGACGCGATCCTGTCGTTGTTCGAGCGCAGAATCTCCGCGGTCATCGGCGAGGGACTGATCTACGACCTGCGAGCGAAGGTCTTTGGACACATACAGGAGATGCCGATCGCCTTCTTCTCGCGCACACAAACCGGTGCGCTGATCAGCCGGCTGAACAACGACGTGGTCGGCGCCCAACAGGCCTTCACCGATCTGTTCTCCAACGTCGTGGGCAACTTGATTCTCGTGACCATTGTGATCGCCACGATGTTCATCCTCAGCTGGCAAATCACGCTCGTGTCGCTCATCTTGCTGCCCGTGTTCCTCATCCCCGCGCGCCGAGTCGGTCGAAAGCTCGGCACGCTCTTTCAGCGCGGCATGGAACTCAACGCCGAGATGAACATGGTCATGACCGAGCGCTTCAACGTCTCGGGCGCCATGCTGGTGAAACTCTTCGGTCGCCCTCAGGACGAGTTGGATTACTTCGAGGGTCGCGCCGGCCAAGTCCGCGACATTGGCATCCACCAGGCGACCTATCAGCGCTTCTTCTTCATCGCTCTCACCTTGACCGCGTCACTCGCGACGGCCTTCGCCTACGGATTCGGCGGGGTCGAGGCCCTGCACGGAACGCTCGCGGTCGGTACGGTCGTCGCGCTCACCGCCTACGTCGCACGGCTCTACGGACCGCTCACCCAGCTGTCGAATCTCAACATCGACTACATGTCCGCGATGGTCAGTTTCGAGCGGCTCTTCGAGGTCCTCGACTTAGAGCCAATGATCAAGGAGAGCCCGAACGCGGTCGTCATTCCCGACGGACCGGCCGAGTTGATCTTCGATCACGTGAACTTCTCGTACCCCGGGGCCGAAGAGGTGTCACTGGCGTCACTCGAGGCGGTGGCCCGACTCGATGACACGCCGCGCACTGACGTGCTGCACGACGTCTCGTTCCGCGTCGCGCCGGGCACCATGACCGCCCTCGTCGGTCACAGTGGCGCCGGGAAGACGACGATCTCGATGTTGGTCTCGCGCCTCTACGACGCCGACCGCGGATCGATCACGATCAACGGCGTCGACGTTCGTGAGGCGACGACGGCGTCACTCAACGCAATGGTGGGGGTCGTGACGCAGGACCCCCACCTCTTCCACGACTCGTTGCGCGCGAACCTGGTGTTCGCCAAGCCCGACGCGACCGACGATCAGATTGACGCCGCGCTGCGCGCCGCCCAGATCTACGACCTCGTCCAGTCGTTGCCGCTGGGGCTCGCCACGGTGGTGGGCGAGCGGGGCTATCGACTCTCGGGCGGCGAGAAACAGCGAGTGGCGCTGGCGCGATTGCTGTTGAAGGCTCCGCACCTGGTGGTCCTCGATGAGGCAACGGCGCACCTCGACGCCGAGAGCGAGGCCGCGGTGCAGCGCGCCCTCGACGAAACCATGTCAACGCGCACGTCGCTGGTCATCGCGCACCGACTTTCGACGATTCGAAACGCCGACCAGATCCTCGTGGTGGAGAACGGCACGATTGCGCAACGTGGCAGCCACGCCGAACTGTTCAATGATGGTGGGCTCTACCGCGATCTCTACGAGACGCAGTTCGCGGGCCAGGAGGAGTAGCCGCTCAGCCCATCGAGTGAAAGCCACCGTCGACGTACACGATCGAGGCGGTCGTGCCGCGAAGCAGCGGCGACAGCAGTGCGACCGCCGTGTCGGCCACGGCGCTGGAGTCATAGACGTCCCACCCGAGGGGTGCCTTCTCGCTCCAGGTGTCCTCGAACTGGGAGAAGCCCGGAATCGACTTGGCGGCAACCGTGCGCACCGGTCCGGCCGCGAGCATGTTGACGCGAATCTTGTCGGGACCGACTTCCCGGGCGAGGTAGCGACCGAGGGATTCGAGGCCGGCCTTCATCACGCCCATCCAGTCGTACTGGGGGTAGGCCCGCGAGCCGTCGAAGTCGAGGGCGATGACCGAGGCGCCACCCAGGGCCTCGCTCTTGGCGAGCAGGGGGCGAAAGGCGCCGACGAGCGCCGCCAAGGAGTACGTCGAGATGTTCATCGCGATGGCGACATCTTCGAAGGGGGCGGTGAACATGCCGCTGCCGAGACAGGACTGCGGCGCGAAGCCAATGGCGTGGACCAGCCCGTCGAGTCGACCGAAACGCGACGTCAACTCCTCGGCCGCCGCGTCAATCTGCGTGGGGTCAGTGACATCGAGTTCGATGACGTCGCCGATGTCGCCCAGTTTGCGCGCGGTGCGCTTGGTGAGCGACGTCCCGCGCCCGGCGCCCGAAAGGGCAATCGTCGCACCCTCCTCCAGAGCCCGCTTAGCAATGCCGAACGCCAGCGAGTCATCGGTCAAAACACCCGTGACGAGGATACGGTGATTATTCAGCAGT
The DNA here is from genome assembly GCA_003152215.1 of Acidimicrobiaceae bacterium. Classification (GTDB taxonomy): domain Bacteria; phylum Actinomycetota; class Acidimicrobiia; order Acidimicrobiales; family RAAP-2; genus RAAP-2. Next base: position 32,512 of record PLZP01000046.1, read on the forward strand.
CCCATATGGGTACTGTACTTCCCTACTTCTATTTTTCGAGGACGACGATGGCAACAGTTGGCATTCTGGGTGGTACCGGACCGGCCGGACGCGGTGTCGCGGCACGACTTGCGAGCGCGGGTTACGCCGTCGTGCTCGGTTCACGCGACGCCGATCGCGCCAAGAGCACGGCGCGCGGTCTCACGCTTCGTGGTGAGGGCACGGTCGACGGAGGTACGAACGAGGAAGCGGCGGCGTGCAATCTCGTCGTGGTCGCCACACCCTGGGACTCCGCCATTGCCACCGTGAGCGCACTTCGTCAGATGCTCAAGGGGAAGATCGTCATCTCGATGGTGAACGCGTTGTCGCGTGAAGGGCGTGAGATGGTCGCGCTCTATCCCTCGCGCGGCTCAATGTCCGCGCAGATTGCGCACGCGCTGCCCGAGAGTGTGGTCGTCGGGGCGTTCCACCACCTGCCGGCCGCGCAGATGGAGGACCTTGACTCCAACCTCGACGCTGACGTGCTGATCTTCTCCGATGACGACGACGCCCGTCGTCAGGTGGCGGAGATGGTTGACCGCACGCCCGGACTCCGTGCGGTTATCGCGGGCACGATGTCGCTCGCCAGTCCCATCGAAGCCTTCACCGCCGTGTGCATCTCCATCAACATCCGTCACAAGGCCCACAGCTACGTGAAGATGGCCGGACTCTAGGCCGTGCACCTCTACGACACCGCCAGAGGCGGCGTGTTCGAACTCAAGGCCGGACCCGTCGTCACCATGTACAGCTGTGGCATCACGCCCTACGACGCGGCCCATTTGGGCCACGCGTTCGTCTATCTCTGCTTCGACGTGTTGCAACGCTCGCTTCGCGACGCCGGTCACGAGACGCGTTGCGTGCGCAACGTCACTGACGTCGACGATGACATGTTGCGCAAGGCCCGCGAACTCGGCGTGAACTACCTCGACTTGGCGGCCCAAGAGATGGCCAAGTTCGACCGTGACATGCAACTGATCAATCTGCTCCCGGTGTATGGCGAACCTCGCGCCACGAGCGCAATTCCCGAGATCCTCACGATGATCGGCGAGACCTTCGGGCTGGGTTTCGCCTACGAGGTCGAAGGCGCGGTCTACTTCGAAGTGTCGAAGTTCCCGCGCTTCGGTCAGGTCAGTCATGAAAGTCGTGACGCGATGTTGGCACTCGCTGCACTCCACGGTGGTCGACCGGACGACCCCAACAAACGCGATCCACTCGACTTTGTGTTGTGGCAGCCGTCACTAGAAGACGAACCGGCCTGGGAGTCGCGTTGGGGACCGGGTCGCCCCGGCTGGCACATTGAGTGTTCCGCCATCTCTCTGCGCGACCTTGGCGCAACACTCGACGTGCACGGTGGCGGCCGCGACTTGGCCTTCCCCCACCACGAATGCGAAGCGGCCCAGAGTGAGGCGGTGACCGGCGTACCCTTCGTGGGGCACTGGATGCACACAGGTCTCGTCGGACTGGATGGAACCAAGATGAGCAAATCGTTGGGCAACCTCGTCTTCGTCGACGAACTGGCCACGCGAGCGGAACCGACCGCGGTGCGACTGGCGCTCCTTGATCATCACTACCGCGAAGACTGGGAGTGGCGCGACGAACTGCTCCCCATGGCGCAGTCGCGTCTGGCGACGTGGCGTTCCACGTTGACGAATGGTCGTCCAAGTTCGGTCCTCGATGACGTGCGAGCGGCGCTCAATGACGACCTCGACGCGCCCACCGCGCTCCGCGCAATCGACGACGCCGCGCTCGCGGGCTACAACGTCGCCCCGGCCACCTCGTTACTGGGTATTAACCTGTAACGAAAGAAAGGCCGGAATGTCCGACATTCAAGTGCAACTCCCCGACGGCAGCAGCCGTTCACTGCCCGCCGGCTCCTCCGCGCTCGACTTGGCGGCCGCCATTGGCAAGCGATTGGCGAAGGACGCGCTGGCGGCTGAGGTGAACGGTGAACTGAAGGACCTCGCCGAGCCGCTGCCCGCGGACGCTGTCGTCGCGATTGTGACGCCCGGGAGCGAGAACGGGCGCGACGTCATTCGACACTCGAGTGCGCACGTCCTGGCCCAGGCCGTCACGCGTCTCTGGCCCGGGGCGCACTACGCGATTGGTCCCGCCATTGCTGACGGGTTCTATTACGACTTCGAACTGCCCGGACACGCGCACTTCAGTGACGACGACCTCGGACGAATCGATGCGGAGATGCGTGCGATCATCGCGGAGGACCAGCCCTTCACTCGCCACGAGTACACGATTGACGAGGGTCTGGCGCTGTTCAAGGATCAACCGTTCAAGGTTGAGATCATCAACGCCGTGGCCCAGGGTGCGAACGACGAGGAGGATTTGGGCGAGGTCAGCCCGAATGCCGTGTCGACCTACTCGAACAGTCCGGCGTTCACGGATCTCTGCCGCGGTCCCCACGTGCCCTCGACCGCACGACTCGGCCACTTCAAACTGACACGCGTGGCGGGCGCCTACTGGCGCGGCGATGAGAGGCGTCCTCAACTCCAGCGCATCTACGGCACCGCGTGGGAGTCCGACGCCGCGCTCGTCGCGCACCTCGAATTCCTCGAGCAGGCCGAACTACGCGATCACCGACGCCTCGGCGCCGAACTCGACCTCTTCTCATTTCCCACCGAGATCGGTCCGGGCCTCGCGGTCTTTCATCCTAAGGGCGGCACGATGCGCCGCGTGATGGAGGACTACTCACGCAGTCGCCACGTGGACGGCGGCTATGAGTTCGTGAACTCACCACACATTGCGAAAGAGGACCTCTTTAATACGTCGGGTCACCTTCAGTGGTTCGCCGAGAGCATGTACCCGCCGATGGAACTCGACGGCGGTCAAAAGTACTACCTCAAGCCCATGAACTGCCCGTTCCATGTGCTCATCTTCAAGTCGCGTCAGCGCAGTTACCGCGAGTTGCCACTTCGCCTCTTCGAATTCGGGTCGGTCTATCGCTACGAGAAGTCCGGCGTCGTCCAAGGTCTCACGCGCGTGCGCGGAATGACCCAGGATGACGCACACATCTTCTGCACCCGCGAGCAGATGCCCGACGAATTGGCGAGCCTGCTCACCTTCGTCTTGGACCTACTGCGTGACTTTGGCCTCAACGACTTCTACCTCGAGCTCTCGACACGTCCCGAGGGCAAGGCCGTGGGCACCGATCAGGAGTGGACCGAAGCGGAGTCGACATTGGCCGCCGTCGCGCTGGCGGCGGGACTCGAACTCGTCCAGGACCCGGGCGGTGGAGCGTTCTACGGTCCCAAGATCTCGGTCCAGGCCCGCGACGCCATTGGTCGCACGCACCAGATGTCGACGATCCAGTTGGACTTCCAGACCCCCCAACGATTCGAGGCGACGTACATCGCGAGCGATAACGCGCGAACCCAGCCGATCATGATTCACCGCGCGCTCTTTGGCTCGGTGGAACGCTTCATGGCCGTCTTGATCGAGCACTACGCCGGGAACATGCCCACGTGGCTGTCGCCGGAGCAGGTCCGAGTGCTCGGTGTGCGCGACGACCATGACGCCTACGCGCGCTACGTCGCTGACGCGTTGGCCCTGGACGGCGTGCGCATTCACGTCGACGAAGCGAGCGAGCCCCTGGGTGCGAGGATCCGCAAGGCCAAACTCGAGAAGATCCCCTACATCCTCGTGGTCGGGGACGACGACGTTGACAAGGGGACGCTGGGCGTGAACGCGCGCGGTTCGAACGACCCCGAGCGTGGCGTCACGTTGTCCGCATTCCGCGAACGACTCGCCGAAGAGATCGCCGTGCACGGCTCACCCGAGGCAAAGTAGTGGCGCTCGAACGATTCTCCGCCGCGTGGCGTGAGGATTACGTCGCGAACGTCGCGCAGAGTCATGCAACCGACGCGGCGGCGTGCGTGTTCTGCGCCTTGGCCAACGAGCCGGTTGACGAGAGCACGGGAGTCGTCGCGCGCACCGAGCGCAGCTTCGTCGTCTTGAACGCCTTCCCCTACGGGTCGGGACACCTGCTCGTCCTGCCCCGTCGACACGTGGGGGGACTCGCAGAGTTGAGCGACGAGGAGTACGCCGACTTCTTTTGGATGCTGCGCACGACGGTCGTCGCCCTCGAAAAGGCCTACGGCGCCGACGGGATGAACGTCGGCATGAATCTCGGCCGGGCCGCCGGGGCGGGCATACCCCAGCACCTGCACGGTCACGTCCTACCCCGGTGGATTGGCGACACGAATTTCATGACGACCATCGGGGAGACCCGAGTTTTGCCTGAATCACTGCAATCAACGTGGCAAAAGGTCCACGCCGTCTTCGGGGTGGAGCAATAGAAAACCACATCGGTAGACTTTGGCGCAAGGTCCGGAGGATCGATGCTCGACGGAAACTTTAGAAAGTCGGTGGAGACGGTAACGCTCCCGACGGGACGTTGGTTGGTGCGCATTGGCTTCTCGGCCGACGCCCTCACCTTCTCGGGTCTGGTGTTCTCCATGGCGACGGCGTGGATGATCGCGCTCGGCCATTTCTGGATCGCCATTGTCCTGCTCACGTTGACCGGATTTCACGATCTCTTTGACGGCCCGGTCGCCAAGGCCTCGAAACGAGCGAGCCAGCGCGGCGCCTTCTTTGATTCGGTCTGTGATCGAATTACCGACTCACTGATCCTGGGCGGTGTGGCGTACTACTTGACCGCGCACCACCACGGACAGCTGGTCATGTTGCCGTTCGCAATTCTCACGACGACGTACTTGATCTCCTACCAGCGCAGTAAGGCCGAGAGTCTTGGTCTCGCCGCCAAGGGCGGTCTGATGGAACGTGCGGAACGGATGATCCTCTTGGGCATTGGGCTTATCGCCAAGCCCGCCTTCATTCCCATCCTGTGGGTCATGTTGGTGTTGACCGCGCTCACCGCGGCGGGCCGTTTTTATCGAATCTGGCAGATCGCGGCCAGTCCCGAGCCGCCCATCTCGCAGGCTGGACGGATCCACCACCACAGCCGAGGACTCCGCCGAGGGGTTAGTCGCACCGCGCGCCGCTAGTCGTGGCCACGAAGGCGCGCGTCGCGCTCTTTAAGACGCTCGGTGGCGCCATGGAACGCCTGCCCGAACGCTTCGACGTCGCGCTGGCGAGTCGTCTCGCCCTCCTCTATGGCCGTCGCAGTCAAAGCGCCGCCGCCAACCTGCGAACAAATCTTTCGCACGCCCTTCGACACGGCGACGACACCCTCGACGAGGAACTGCTGGACCGATTCGTCACGCGTGGTTTCGCGAGCTACGGCCAGTACTGGGCCGAGGGAGCGAAGCTCCCGGGCATCGCGCCGGAGAAGGTCTTTGCCCGCTTTCGCATTGGCGAGGGTCTGGAGCATCTCTATGACGCGAAGGCGAAGGGCCTCGGCACGATCATCGCGTTGCCGCACATTGGCAGCTGGGAGTGGGGCGGGTCCTTTCTCAACTCGCTCGGACTCGGTATGACCGCCGTCGCCGAGGACCTTGAACCGCCCGAGCTCTTCGCGTGGTTCAAGGAGAAGCGTGAGTCGATCGGCATTCGCATTGAGCCGCTCGACGAGCACGCCGGCACGGTGCTGCTGGCGACCTTGAAAGAGGGCGGCGTTATCGGACTGCTCTGTGACCGCGACATACAGGGCAACGGCATACCAGTCACCTTCTTCGGAGAGAGCGTGGCGCTGCCGGCCGGACCAGCGACGCTCGCGCTTCGAACGGGCGCCACGCTGGTGGGCGCCGCCTGTTATTCGGGTCCCGGCGAGGATCATTTCGCCGTCATCACGCCGCCGATCGACACGTCGCGCACGGGACGACTGCGCGAGGACGTCACGCGCGTCACCCAACTCGTGGCGAATGAACTCGAAGGACTGATTCGCCGTGCCCCCGAGCAGTGGCACATCCTCCAACCCCGCTTCGAGGGTTCGTAGTGCGCGTGGCGCTGATCTCCCCGTACGCGCTGAGCGTGTTCGGGGGTGCTCAGGAACAGGTCCTCGCGATGAGTCGAGAGCTGAGTCGTCGCGGCCACGAGGTGCTGATCATTACGCCCGACGCGAGCGACCCGACGAACTACGACACGCCGGCCCAGGTACTGCGCTTGGGGCGCCTCGTGAAACTGCCCGCGAACGGCAGTCGGGCGCCCCTCACCCTGTCACCGTGGGCCGCGCGCAGCGCCGCTCGCGCCGTCGCGGCGTTCAAACCTGACGTGGTGCACTTTCACGAACCGTTCGCGCCGCTGCTCGGTTGGTCGGTGTTACGCGCCCACGAGGCACCCGCCGTTGCCACGTTTCACCGCAGTGGTGAAGGACCAGCCACGAGGCTCACGAGACCGTTACTGCGTTATCTGGCCCGCGGTCTCGACGAGGTCGCGGCGGTGAGTGAGGCGGCCGCCGAGACGATGGGCGCCGCGTGCGCACGTACGCCCGAGGTCCTGTTCAACGGATTCGAGATGGACCGGTTCGCCGCGACGCCGCGCGAGCGTGGCGACGAAACGCTCCTCGTCACCCTCGGACGATTCGAACCGCGAAAGGGCGTGGCGCACGCCATCAACGCGGTTCGCGCGCACAACGCGAAGGGCGAGGATCCGTGGCGACTCGTCGTCCTCGGCGACGGCCCCCAACGTCGCGCGTTGCAGTCCCTGGCGGCCCACGACGAGATGATCGTGTTCGCTGGTGCGCCGAGCGACGAACAGAAACGGGCGTGGCTTCGCCGGGCGAACGCGCTGATCGCCCCGGCGCTGCACGGTGAGAGTTTCGGTCTCATCCTGCTTGAAGGCATGGCCAGTGAAACGACGGTCGTGGCGAGTGACATCACCGGGTACCGCGACGCGGCCGGTGGGCACGCGGTGCTGGCTCCCGCGGGCGATGACCGGGCACTGGAAGCGGCCATCGCCACCGCCCTCGCCAATGAGACGCCCGCGCGCATCGCCGCGGCGCGTACGTACGCGCAGGGCTGGTCGATGACGGCCTTGATGGACCGTTACCTCGAGCTCTACGCCCGAGCGGGCCAGCATTATTCGCCCAGTAAGTAGGCTTGGTCAGTGGCAACCAAGCAACGATCGCGGGCGCGCCGCTCGAATCAGTCAAGGGACCGGGGCCCGCGCTACGTCGCGCCGGTCCTCGACCCCACGTGGCAGAGTCCCTACGCGCCGACCACCGCGGAAAAGCACGCCAACCAGAAGGTGGTGCGCAGCTTCGCGCTTCGCAAGAAGTTGCCGCAGACAATTCTTATCGGCATTGTGTCGCTGGCCCTCGTCGCGGGTGTCGTGGCCGTACCCTGGCTCCCGGTTCTGGGCGTCCTGGTCGCAGTGGTCTACGCGTGGGACCTTCGCCGTGCGCTCGTTCGCTACGAGGAGAAGGGCCTGCTCCTCGGCAATCTCATCTTCGACCAGTTCAAGGCCGGCGGGACGGCGACGGACCGCCTACGCCTCACGACGGTGCTCGACCGACTGGCCGCGACCTTTGGCGTTGACGCCGTCACGACCTACATCGTGAGCGACTCGGGCTACAACGCGGCGCTCGTGCCCAAGGGCGCCGGACTCTCGTTCTTCGTCACTGACGCCGTAATGCGCGATTTCGAACTCATCGAACTCGAAGGCGTCGTCGCGCACTGTCTGGCCCGACATCGTCTCGGGCTGCTGTCACGCGAAAGCGTGGCTGCCGTCGCCACCACCAATGACGAGGCCCGTCGCGCGCTCGCGGGTGCGGGCACGGCCTACCGCGCCGACGAAGTCGCCGCCGCCGCCATTCGCTATCCGCTCGGCATCGCCGGCGCCCTGCACAAGTGCGCCCGACAGGTCCTCGCGGGCGACTCGTTCTTCTCGTCCTCCACCTACGCCCAGTGGCGATGGATTTGGTTTGACATCTGGAGTGACCAAAAGGCGACTGACCTCAGCAACCTCGACGACGTGGAGCTTCGCGCCCTCGCACTGGAAGAGTGGTAAAGAGCCTCAATTAGACTGAGGGGATGAGTTCTTCCCACGACCCTTCAACGATTGGTTCGGCCCTCGTCAAGCGCGGGCTCGCTGACATGCTGCGTGGCGGCGTCATTATGGACGTCGTCAATCCCGAACAGGCGAAGATCGCCGAGGACTCGGGCGCGGTCGCGGTCATGGCGCTCGAGCGTGTGCCCTCGGACATTCGTCGCGATGGCGGCGTCGCTCGCATGAGTGACCCCGAGATGATTCAAGCGATCCAGGCCGCCGTCACCATTCCCGTGATGGCCAAGGCCCGCATTGGCCACTTCGCCGAGGCGCAGATCCTTGAAGCGCTCGACGTCGACTACATCGACGAGTCCGAGGTCTTGACCCCGGCCGACGAAGAGAACCACATCGACAAGTGGGGCTTCACCGTGCCCTTCGTCTGTGGCGCCACCAACCTCGGTGAGGCGCTTCGTCGTATTGGTGAGGGCGCATGTCTCATTCGCTCCAAGGGCGAGGCCGGCACCGGCAACGTCGTCGAAGCAGTTCGCCATCTTCGCACGATTAACGCGCAGATTCGTCGGCTGCAGTCGGCCGACGCCAACGAGCTCTTCGCCCTGGCGAAGGACCTCTCGGCGCCGCTGCCACTCGTGCAAGAGGTGTCGTTGACCGGCAAGTTGCCCGTCCCGCTCTTCTGCGCCGGCGGCATCTCCACGCCGGCCGACGCGTCACTCGTGCTGCAGCTGGGTGCGGAGGCGATCTTTGTTGGTTCGGGAATCTTCAAGAGCGACGAGCCCGAGCGCATGGCCAAGGCCATTGTCGAGGCGACGACGCACTACCGCGACGCCGCCATCGTCGCGAAGGTCTCGACCGGTCTCGGCAACGCAATGAAGGGCATGGAGATCGCTTCGCTGGAGCAGCGTCTCGCCGAGCGCGGCTGGTAGCAGTGGCGCGCGTTGGCGTACTCGCCCTTCAGGGCGACGTGCGTGAACACCTCGCAATGCTCGAAGGCGTCGGTGCCGACGTCGTCGCAGTGCGATCAATAGATGAACTTGATGACGTCGACGGACTCGTCATGCCCGGGGGAGAGTCCACGACGATCGCGTACCTGCTGACGACCTCAGGTCTTCGACCGGTCCTCGAGAAAAAGATCGAGGACGGACTGGCGGTCTTTGGCACGTGCGCCGGACTGATACTGCTCGCGCACGAGATTCTCGACGGGCGAAGCGACCAGTGGAGCTTTGACGTGTTGCCGCTCTCGGTGCGGCGAAACGGCTATGGACGACAGATTGCCAGCTTCGAGTCGACCGTACACGTCAAGGGAGTGGGCGAGGTACCGGGCGTGTTCATTCGTGCCCCGAAGATCGAAACGTGGTCGAACGACCTCGACGTGCTCGCCTGGCATGATCACGGCGACGGCGAGCACCCGGTACTGGTGCGCCAAGGCAACGTCTGGGGCTGTTCCTTTCATCCGGAACTCACGGACGACGACCGTGTGCACCGCCTCTTCGTCGACACCCTTTAATTCGATAGATTGATGTAGCCCAAACGGGCAGGAGGAACCATGTCCGGCCATTCGAAGTGGGCAACAACCAAGCACCGTAAAGGTGCCAAGGACAGCGCCCGCGCCAAGGTCTTCGCCAAGTTGATCCGTCAGGTCGAGGTGGCGGCGCGCGAAGGCGGCAGTGACGTCGATACGAACGCGTCGCTTCGCACCATGTACCAGAAGGCCCGCGAGGCCTCAGTGCCCCTCGACACGATCGAGCGCGCCATCAAGCGCGGCACCGGTGAGCTGGAGGGTGTGCGCTACGAGGCCATCAGTTACGAGGGTTACGGCCCCGACGGCGTCGCGGTCATTGTGGAAACGCTGACGGACAACCGCAACCGCACCAGCGCGGAGATCAAGCACGTCTTTGCGCGCAATGGCGGCACCATCGCTGAACCGGGCGCCGTTTCGTGGCAGTTCGACCGCAAGGGTCTCATTGAAGTCAAGGGACCGCTTGACGAGGACCAGTTGCTCGAATGGGTCATGGACGCCGGCGGCGAGAACTTCGAAGCCAACGGTGAGAACTTCACGGTGACGACCGAGCCGCACGACGTGGGCGCGGTCCGTGACGCACTCGAGGGTTTCGGCGCGAAGGTTCTCTCCATGGAACTGACGCTGATTCCTCAAAACTCGATTCCGGTCGACAGCGAGACCGAGGCCAAGAAGATCCTGCGCCTGATGGACGCCATCGACGACCACGACGACGTGCAGAATGTCTTCTCGAACTTTGACATCGCCGACGAGATCATGGCGGCTTACGAGGGCTGACGAAACTCGTTGCCGGTTCTTGAGGTTCACGCGGGTCGTTGTCGTGTCCGCGTCTGAAAGTGAAATCGAGTTTGGAGGAACCTCGAAACGATGGACTTTGCGAGGTAGTATCGAACACATGTTCGTACTCGGGATCGACCCTGGTTTGACCCGTTGTGGCTACGGCTTGGTCGAAGGGTCGTTTCTGGGCGTTGAATCTTTCAAGGCCGTTCGGGCCGGAACCATTGAAACGGACCACGAGATGGCGGTGGAACTGCGACTCGGTCAAATGCTCAACGAACTGAGAGACCTCCTCGAAGAGACTCGACCCGACGCGGTGGTCGTGGAGCGCGTTTTCTACCAGCGCAACGCCAAAACCGCTATCCCGGTGGCCCAGGCCAGTGGCGTGGCCGTTGCGCTGGCCGCGGCGATCGACCTTCCGGTTCGCCAGTTCAACGCGCAAGAGGTCAAGTTGGCGGTGACGGGCTACGGCGCGGCCAGCAAGGCGCAGGTCCAAGGCATGGTCGCGCGACTTTGCGGACTCGCCGAAATACCTAAACCGGCCGACGCCGCCGACGCTTTGGCGCTGGCCATCACCTATTTCATGGTGGTACGCAGCGAAAGAAAATATCCCGTCGAGAGCTCCGCATGATTGGTTGGCTCCACGGTCAGGTGTTGCACCACCACAAGAGCGGAGCACTCGTGCTCGACGTGCACGACGTCGGTTACGAGGTCAACGTCGCCTCCCTCGACGACTACGCCATCGGCGACGTCGTCGGGCTCTATATCTTCACTGCGGTGCGCGACGACGCCATCGTCCTGTACGGCTTTAAGACCTACCTTGACCGCGAATTCTTCGAATTGCTGCTGGTCACGCCGGGCGTTGGGCCCTCGACCGCGTTGGCGGCGCTGCGGACCATGACGACCGACGAACTGGCCCAAGCGATTGAGAGCGATGACGCCAAGCGGATCGCGACCATCCCGGGTATTGGTCCAAAGACCGCGAGTCGCATTGTGCTCGAACTTAAGGGCAAGGTCTTCGTCTCTGGTGTGTTCGTTCCCGCCAAAGGCGCGCCGGCACAGAACGATGCGATTGAAGACGCGCTTCGAGGTCTCGGTTACACCACCCAAGAGGTTCGTCAAGCCTTAGGCGGGGCCACACTCTCTGATGACGAAGGCGTGGCCCTTCGCCAGGCGCTGCATCTGTTGAGGCGACAGTGAGTCGCCACGAGATCGACGTCGAGCAGCTGACGCGCAACGTCGTCGCGCCGGTCGCCGACGAACAGGATCGCCGCGCCGAGGTCTCGTTGCGACCGAGCACGCTCGCGGAATTCGTTGGTCAACGCGAACTGGTCCGACACCTTGAAATCGTCCTCGGCTCGGCGCGCGCCCGCAATCAGACTGCCGACCATTTGCTGTTCGCGGGCCCCCCGGGACTTGGCAAGACGTCGCTCGCCAGCATTGTGGCCAGTGAGATGGGTGCCGGTCTTCGCATCACGTCGGGGCCGGTTCTCTCGCGGCCCGGTGACCTGGCGGCACTGTTGACGGACCTCCAAGACGGCGACGTCCTCTTCGTTGATGAGATTCACCGACTGTCGCGCGGCGTTGAGGAGATCCTCTATCCGGCCATGGAGGATCGCCGACTCGACGTGATGATCGGACGGGGACCCTCGGCCCGAGCCATTCGTCTTGACCTGCCGAACTTCACGCTCGTCGGTGCGACCACGCGTACGGGTCTCGTGGCGGCGCCCCTGCGTGACCGTTTCGGCTTCGTGGGCCAACTCGATCTGTACGACGTGGACGAGCTGACGGTCATCGTGAGCCGCTCGGCTGGCCTCTTGGAAGTGACCTTGAAGGATGATGCCGCCGCGACGATCGCCGGGCGAAGTCGCGGCACGCCGCGGATTGCGAACCGGTTACTTCGTCGGGTTCGTGACTTCGCCGCGGTCCAGGGCCACGATGTGATCGACGAACCCGTCGCGGTCGAAGGTCTCGCGCTGTTCGGCGTCGACGAATTCGGGCTCGACAAGATCGACCGGCGGATCCTTGGACTCCTGTGCCAGCAGTTCGCCAACCAGCCCGTCGGCCTCACGACATTGGCGCACGCGTGCGGCGAGGAACCCTCAACTATCGAGGATGCCTACGAACCGTTCTTGTTACGCGACGGTCTGTTGATCCGCACGCCGCGCGGTCGAATCGCCACCGAACGGGCCTATCACCATCTCGGTCTGACGCCTCGTGGGGGCGGGCTGGTCTAAACCAGACCCCCAAAACGACTAGGGTTTCTTTGTCTATATCACGGAGGAATTTCTATGTTGTTGGCAGTCAATCTACTGATCGCGACCACCAAGAAGTCAGGGTCGTCGCTCAGTCCTATCCTCCTGTTGGTCTACGTGGTGCTCTTTGGTGGCCTGTACTTCTTCTACTTTCGCCCCCGCTCACAGAAGCAAAAGGCCACCCGTCTGGCCGGACGCAAGGTCGAACTGGGCGAGCGCGCTCAGACCATCGGTGGCTTTGTCGGCACCGTCATCAAAATGGATGACGGCCTCGTGACCCTTCGCGGCGCCAGTGGCGTCGAACTTGACTTCATCCCCACGGCCATTGCCCGTCGCTTCGACCCACCGACCCCGGTGTCAGAGTCGAGCGACGACGAACACAACGAAGAAGGCGACAAGCAGTAATGGCCCAACAGGTCGGCTCACGACGCAATTTGATCGTCAGCCTCGTTCTCACGATTGCCATTGCTTTTGGCGCACTGGCGGCGACAATGACGCTCGGATGGGGCCCGAAACTCGGTCTGGACCTGGCCGGAGGACTCTCCGTTGTCTACAAGCCCGCCACGCCAGCGTCGAACGCCGACATGCAAGAGGTCGTGACGGTCCTCAGCAACCGCGTGAACGGTCTCGGTGTGTCGGGTGCGACCGTCAACTTGCAAGGCAAGAACGTGGTCGTCAGCGTCCCCGGCGTCACCGACGCTCGCGCCGTGTTGAAAGAGGTTGGACAGACTGCACAGCTACTCTTTCGACCGGTCCTTTGTGAAACCACGGTGGACAAAGTGACTAAAGCAGTCAAGCCCGGAAAGCTTCCGACCTGCGGTGCGCAGTACATGATGACGGCGGCGAACCTGGCCGTCAATACGTCCACGCAAGAGCCGACCAACCAGATCCCGCCCGACCCTCAATTTGCCGGTATCAAATCAACGAGACCGGCGCAAGACTACAAAAACGATGAGGTCCTTCTGCCGGTCCTCGGCTCACCCGGTGTCCGATTAGTCCTCGGACCGGCCCAACTAACCGGTAAGGCAGTTCATAAGGCGCAGGTCGGCCAGACGCCGGCCGGCGCGTGGCTCGTCAACTACACCTTGACCAAGTCTGGAAGTCCGGCGTGGGACAAGGTGGCCCAAGAGAACTTCCACGCCGAGGTCGGTATTGAACTCGACGGTGTCGTACAGTCAGCGCCTCTCATCCTGCCCGGTCAGGCCTCCTTCACGAGCTTTGACGGACAGGGTCAGATCAGTGGATCCTTTACGGAGGGTTCAGCGAAGACCCTCGCTCAGGCGATGGAGTTCGGTTCGCTGCCCGTTCGACTCATCCCTCAGGAATCCCAAGTCGTCTCCCCGACGCTCGGCCATAGCTCGCTCGTCGCCGGCTTGGGTGCCGGTCTCGTCGGTCTCTTGTTGGTGTTGCTCTACACGATCCTCTACTACCGCGCACTCGGTCTCGTCATCGTGCTCGGACTCGCGACGACCGCCGCGCTGTTGTGGGCCATCATCTCCGGCCTCGGCCATACCTCGCTCGCACCGAGTTTTGACCTGGCCGGGATCACGGGCATCATTGTGTCCATTGGCATCACTGTCGATAGTTACATTGTCTATTTCGAACGATTGAAAGACGAGGCCCGAGCAGGGCGCTCGATCCGCACTTCGGTTGACCGGGGCTTCAAGTCGGCCTGGCGCACGGTGCTCGCCGCCGACACCGTGAGTCTGCTCGCGGCGGTCTTGCTCTACCTCATTGCCGTCGGTGACGTGCGGGGCTTCGCCTTCTTCCTTGGGCTCTCCACGTTGATGGACGTGATCATCACTTGGTACTTCACTCGACCGCTCGTCATCTTGCTGGGTCGACGAGGGTCCGAGTCAACGTCCGCACTCTCGATGGCGGCCGGACTGACGCCGGGAGTATCCGTCCATGAGTGACGCGACGCAAACCGTGACCGAGACCAAGACGCCGGGCCGATTCGGACGTATTTACCAGGGTCGCACCACGATCGACTTCGTTGGTCGTAAGCGGACGTGGTTCACGATCTCGATCATCATCATCGTGATTGGCATCGCGTCGCTTTCGATTCGCGGTTTCAACCTCGGCATCGACTTCAAGGGCGGGACCACGTGGCAGGTCATCGCACCACATTCGTCAGTCGTCGACATGACCAAGGCCGTTGAGAGTGTGGGCCTTCACGACCCCATTGTGGAAAAGCTCGGTTCGAGTCACTATCAAGTCTCCGCCGACATCAAATCGCTGAGTGGCAACCAACTGACCACTTTGGTCGACCGAGTGGCCAAAGCAATGGGCAAAGCCGCGGGCGTGAACTCGGATCAGGTGTCCAATACCAGCGTCGGGCCGACGTGGGGTGGACAGATCACCAATCGAGCGCTCGAGGCGCTGATCGTCTTCTTCATTGCTGTTGTCTTGTACATCAGTATTCGCTTTGAACCGAAGATGGCGTTGGCGGCGTTCATTGCCATGTTGCACGACCTCCTCGTGACGATTGGCGTCTATTCACTCTTTGGCTTTCAAATCACCCCGGACACGGTTATCGCAATTTTGACCATTCTCGGTTACTCGCTCTACGACACGGTGGTCGTCTTCGACCGCGTACGTGACAACGCCGGCGGCATCTTGAAGAGCGGCGACATGAGTTACGGCGAGATGGTCAACCTCTCGATGAACCAGACGCTGGCTCGCTCGATCAACACGTCACTCGTGGCGATCCTGCCCGTGCTCGCCGTTCTCTTGGTCGGCGCCGACCTCCTCGGTGCGACGACCCTGCAGAACTACGGTCTGGCGCTGTTCGTCGGACTCATGAGTGGGGCCTACTCGTCCATCTTCATCGCGAGCCCGCTGCTCGCCATGTTCAAGGAACGCGAGCCGCGATTCCGCGAGATGGCCGAACGTGCACGACTTCGAAGCGGTCACACGATTCTTTCGCCGGCCGCCGCCGCGTTGCTCTCGGGTGAGGGGGCGCAGCGTCAGATGCGTGCCAGTGCCGCAACCGGGACGCGCCCCACACGAAACGTCGCGGGCACACCTTCTCGTGGCACCATCCAAGCCCGCGCGCGCAAGCAAAAACGGCGTTAACGCACCGTTAGGCTGACTCTATGGTCAGTCTTACCTCTCGCTCGTCAACCGATCCCGCGCTGACCGGCTCGATTGAGCGCCTCATTGGCCGTTTTCTCGAGCACCACGCGGACGGTGACGTTGAGGTCATCCGCCGTGCGGGCGCCGCGGCCATCAAGGCCCACGAAGGCCAGTTGCGTCGAACCGGCGAGCCCTACGTGACCCATCCCATCGCGGTGGCGGACATCGCGGCGGACCTGGGCCTGGACGAAACGACCATTACCGCGGCGTTGCTCCACGACGCCGTCGAGGACACCGGTATCACCAAAGAGTGGCTCGCCAAGGAGTTCGGTGACCAGGTCGCCGCCGTCGTCGACGGGGTCACGAAGCTTGACCGCCTGGAATTCGACTCGAAGGAGGAACAGCAGGCCGCGACCATTCGCAAGATGTTCATCGCCATGGNNGCCGACCGCCTGCACAACATGCGCACGATCTCGGTGATGCCCATGGCGCGCCAGCGCGCCATTGCCCAGGAGACCCTCGACGTCTACGCGCCGTTGGCGCACCGACTCGGTGTCCAACAGGTCAAGTGGCAGTTAGAGGACCTCAGTTTCGCGACGCTCCAACCCAAGCGCTACGCCGAGATCGAACAGATGGTCGCCGCGCGCCAGCCCGAACGTGAGGACTACCTCGAAGAGGTCATGTCGACCTTGTCGGCGAAGCTCGCCGAGTTCGGTATCAAGGGCGAGGTGCGCGGTCGACCGAAGCACCTCTGGAGCATCTACGAGAAGATGGTGATCGGTGCCAAGGAGTTCGACGACATCTTCGACCTCGTGGGGCTGCGCGTGATTGTCGACAACGACCGCGACTGCTGGGCCGTGTTGGGGGCCATCCACGCACTCTGGTCCCCGGTGCAGGGCCGCTTCAAGGACTACATCAACTCTCCTAAGTTCAACCTGTACCAGTCGCTGCATACGACCGTCATTGGACCGCGGGGCAAGTCGGTCGAAGTGCAGATTCGCACCTACGAGATGCACCGTCGCGCCGAGTTCGGCGTCGCGGCCCACTGGGGCTACAAGGAGGGCGCGACGAGCAAAGAAGTTGCCTGGATGCAGCGACTCGCCGACGTTGAAGAGGAAGAGAACGACCCGATTGCGTTCTTAGAAGCCCTGAAGCTCGACCTCGGTCAGGACGAGGTCTACGTCTTCACGCCGAAGGGTCGGGTCATTGCGCTCATTGAAGGGGCGACCACGATCGACTTCGCCTACGCCGTGCACACCGAGGTCGGTCACCACTGCGTCGGCGCCAAGGTGAATGGCCGACTCGTGCCGCTCGACACCGTGTTGCGCTCCGCCGACGTGGTCGAGATTGTCACCAGTAAGTCCGACACCGCCGGGCCGTCACGCGACTGGTTGGCGATTGCCCAGTCCTCGAGGGCCAAGTCCAAGATTCGCCAGTGGTTCCAGCGAGAGCGTCGCGACGACGCCATTGAAGCTGGTCGCGAGGAGTTGACCAAGGCCCTTCGACGCGAAGGCCTACCCATCGCGACGTCGCTGTCGTCGGCCGCACTCGACGCGGTGATCACGGGCATGAACCTAGAAGACCTCGACGCGCTCTTTATGGCGATCGACAGCGGCCAGATCTCGGCCCTGGCCATCGTGCAACGACTCGACCGCGAACTTCGCGGCGGCGGTGACACCGAACAGATGCCCACGACCGTCACGCGCATGCCGAGGACCAGTCGCACGACGCGACGAACCGCCGGTGTCTACGTCGAAGGTCTCGACGACGTGATGATCCACCTCGCTCGGTGCTGCTCACCGGTGCCCGGTGACTCGATCATGGGCTTTATCACCCAGGGTCGGGGCGTCTCGGTGCACCGCGACGACTGCTCGAACGCCGTGGCGTTGGCGCAGCGTCTCGGCGAACGGATCATCGACGTCGAATGGGACGGCTCGGTCAGCGGCCAGTACCGCGCGGTGCTTGAGGTCATGGCCTTCGACCGTTCGCGTTTGTTGCTCGACGTCTCCAAGGTCGTCGCCGAATACCACCTCAGCATCATCTCGAGTTCGACGTCAACGTCGGGATCACGAATCGTTCGAATGGTCTTTGACGTGGAGCTGGCCGACCCCACCCACCTCAGTAGCCTGTTGGCGGCGCTCAAGAGCGTCGATGGCGTCTTCGACGCCTTTCGTCAACTACCGGGGCAGAACAAGAATTCATGAGCGACGCAGTCACACCCTTTCAGGCCCCTATCGGGACGCACGACGTCCTCGGCGCGCCCTCCGCAGAGTGGGAGGGCCTGATTGCGACGTTCGCGCAGTACGCCTACCGCTTCGGCTTTGAACTCGTCATTACTCCAATGTTCGAGGACGTCGGCGTCTTCAACCGAGGCATCGGTGAACAGAGCGAGATGGCGACCAAGGAGATGTACGTCTTCACCGACCGTGGCAATCGCACCCACGCCCTTCGCCCCGAAGGCACCGCCCCCGTCGTACGGGCCTTCATTCAGCACAGCCCGACGACACCGTGGAAGGCCTGGTACTTCACGCCGGCCTTTCGTTACGAGCGTCCTCAGAAGGGCCGTTATCGCCAGCACCACCAGTTCGGCGTCGAAGTCCTCGGTACCGACGACCCCGCTGTTGACGTCGAGGTCATCGCACTAGCCCATCGTTTCTACGAGGCCATTGGTCTCACGCGCTTTCGCCTTCTGATTAATTCAATGGGCGACGCTCTCTGTCGCGCCGCGTACGTCGAACTGTTGCGAGCACACCTGGCGGCCAATGTCGAGCGGCTGACCGACGAGCACAAGAACACCTGGAGCAGGAATCCGCTGCGCGTGCTCGATTGCAAGGTTCCCGACGACCAGCCGTATATCGATAAACTGCCTTCGATCCTCGACCATCTGGACGACGCATGCCGCGAACACTTCGCGAGTGTGCGCTCGCACTTGGACGCCCGCGGAATCGCCTATGAAGTACGGCCGAGGATGGTTCGCGGTCTGGATTACTACATGCGCACGACGTTTGAGATCACGCACGGAGGTCTGGGAGCGCAGAACTCCGTCCTCGGCGGGGGGCGCTATGACGGGCTGGCGGAAGCCATCGGCTCGAAAGTTCCCGCGCCCGGCATTGGATTTTCGATCGGCGAGGACCGTCTGGTGATGATTCTCGAAGAATCGAATCCGGACCGCTTTAAACCGGCCGTGGACGTTTTCCTCGCGCCGATGGGCCAGGCCGCCGAGGAGCACGCGGGCGAGCTCGCGGCCGAATTGCGGTCGCAGGGATTTTCCGTCGAACGGTCGGCCGACCGCAAGCTGAAGCGGGCTTTAGAGGTCGCCAACAAGACCGGCGCGCGCTACACGCTGATCCTGGGCGATGATGAAGTCAGCACGGGGACGTACTCCCTAAAGGACATGGCGTCGGGCGAGCAAGTGAAGCTCAAACGCTCCGAGCTCGGGGCGCGAATTAAACCAAATTAGAAAATGGAACAAGTACCTCTGGATTTTTTAGGCGAACTGCGCCGCACACATACCTGCGGGGAACTTCGCGCAACCGATGCCGGCAAACGCGCCATCTTGATGGGCTGGGTGCATCGCCGCCGCGACCTTGGCGGAGTGATCTTTATCCACCTGCGCGATCGCGATGGCGTGACGCAGCTTGTGTTCAACGAAGGCGTCGACCCCCTCGTGCACGGCAAGGCAGGACTGTTGGCCGCCGAATACGTCGTCGCCGTGGAAGGCACGGTGAAGGTGCGTTCCAAGGACACCATCAATCCTGTGATTGAAACCGGCGAAGTGGAAATCGCGGTGGAGACGCTGTGGATCCTGAACGAATCGCGCACGCCCCCGTTCCCGATGGACGACGCCATCGACGTGAAGGAAGAAGTGCGCTTGAAGTATCGCTACGTCGATCTGCGCC
>PLZP01000090.1 GCA_003152215.1 Acidimicrobiaceae bacterium
GTCGCGGGCGAGTTGGGCGTTGGCTACGTGGGAATGCACCGACGAGGTGGAGCGGCCGACATGCAGGACGATCCGCACTACGACGACGTCGTGGCCGAGATTGTCGCGTATCTGCGCGACGTGGCAAGTCGCGCGAGCAGCGCTGGGGTGTCGCCACTGTGGCTCGATCCCGGTATTGGATTCGGCAAGACCACGCAACACAACATCGCGCTGCTCGCGCACGTGGACCAGTTCGTTGCCTTAGCGAACGAGTTCGGCGCGGGCGTTCTGATTGGCACGAGTCGCAAACGATTCCTGGGCGAACTCTCGGGCGGGCTCGACGTAGACCAGCGTTTGGAGGGTTCGATCGCGACGGAAGCGTGGGCCCTCCTCCAAGGTGTCAGTATGGTACGGGTACACGACGCTGCGGCCGCCGTTCAGCTCCGTGAGCTGTTAACCCGCCCTGTCGAGGAGGTAGTCGCGTGAGGGGCAAGTGGGCAGCGGGCATTGAACCGCGCAGTTTCACCTGGGTCTACAAGGGGATTCTCGCGGTCTCCGAGCGACCCGGTGGCTCCACCACGGTGCACCGTCGCGTTCGACGCGATGAGGAACTCCTCTGGTTGAAGCACCAAGGGTTCGGACGAGTGATCTCGATTTTGCCGGTGATGCAAAACTTGAGCGCCTACTTCGAACATGGTCTCACCGCGAGTCACTACGCACTGCGTGGCGGACCCCAGCAGCGTGAAGTCCTCGAAGCCTGTTACGTCGACTTGGCCAATTCGATGTCGAATAAGACCATGGTCTTGTTGCACAGCGATGAGGTCTCGGACCGTCTCCTTGGCGTCATCGCCGGTTACCTCGTGTGGAGTCAGCGTGTCCCAAATATTCCCCTCGCCATTGCGTACGTGGAGCGACTCTTCAAGCGCTCGATCGGCCCCGACGGGAGGACCGTACTCTTCGACTTGCCCGAGGTCAGTGCGTGAACGACGTCATTGAACTGCGCGAACTTCGGGTGAGCGCCATCGTCGGGGTCCTGGCTGAGGAACGAACGCGGGCCCAGCCGTTGGTCTTCGATCTCGAGATGGTGCGACCGTTCGAAGAGGCGGCGATCAACGACGACATCACCGAGACGACCAACTACGCCGACATCCTGACCCTCACCAGTCGCACCGCCGCCGAAGGCCGCTACCTCCTGCTTGAGACGTTGGCCTACCGCGTGGCGTACGAGATTCTCGCCTTCGACGAGGAGATTGCGTCGGTGACGGTTGCGGTTCGAAAGGTTCGTCCGCCGGTCGTCGAGGACGTGTCGTCGGTCGGGGTTCGCTGCANNCCAGGACGACTTCTGGAACCTCGTCCTCGAGCTGGCCACGAATGCGACGCCCCGCGAACTCCTCGAACGAGCGCAGCGCGCTGAGCGAGAACGTGGACGCACGCGCGAGATTCATTGGGGGCCGCGCACACTCGACGTCGATGTCTTGTTGGTCGGCAGCGAAACGAGCACGGACCCGGAGATCCTGGTGCCCCATCCTCGGCTGTACGAACGGTCCTTCGTCCTCGTCCCATTGCACGAACTGGCCCCTGAACTGGTGAGCCACGCCCAATTGGACGCTGGCGTGGGGAAGGTCACGCCACTGGGTACACTCGAGTCGTTGCGATAACCGAACGGCACCCGAGAGGGGCTGGAACGGACAGGAGCAGTCATGAACATTGCACTCATCGGCGCCGGTCGGGCCGGTTCGTCGTTCTCCCTCGCCCTTCGTCGGGTCGGACACAACGTCCAACTGCTTCATCACGATGAGCTTTCGCCGCTGGACTCTCCGGATCTGATCTTGCTCTGTGTCCCCGATGACGCTATTGCGAACGTGGCGGCGCAGATTGCGCTCAGCGACGAGTACGTGGTCGCCCACGTTGCCGGTTCACGCACGCTCGACGTGCTGGCGCCCCATCGGCGTGTCGGGTCGTTGCACCCGCTGATGGCGCTACCCGACGCCGAGGATGGTGCGCAGCGCCTCATCGGCGCGACGTACTGCGTTGCCGGCGATGACCTCGTGCGTTCCGTTGCCGAGTCGCTGGAAGGCCGGATCATTTCCCTCGCCGATTCGCAGCGCACCGTCTATCACGCCGCCGCCGTCGTGGCGTCGAATCACCTTGTCGCACTGATGGGCCAGGTTCGAACGTTGGCCGAGTCGATCGGCCTCACGCTGGAGGACTTCTTGCCCCTCGCGTGCCAGTCGTTGCGCGACGTCGCGACGCTTGGACCCGACGAAGCGCTAACCGGCCCGGCCTCGAGGGGTGACATGGCGACGATCGACGCGCATCTCGCGGCGATTCCCGAGAACGAGCGCGCGACGTACGTGGCGCTCGCGAATGCGGCGTTCGAGCTTTCCGAACGGCGACGCTCCCAGACGTCTGTCTGATGCAACTGATCCATGACGTGGCGCGATGGCGCGCGTACTGCGAAGACCAACGCGCGAACGGTGAACGGGTGGGACTGGTCGCGACCATGGGTGCACTCCACGCCGGGCACGCTGCGCTCTTCGACGCCGCAAAAGTACGGGGCGACCATGTTGTCGCGACGCTCTTCGTCAATCCGCGCCAGTTCAACGACGCGAATGATCTCACGCGATATCCGCGACCGCGCGACGAAGACCGAGCGCTCGCGAGCGCCCACGGCGTCGACTGTCTCGTCGAACCCTCCCTCGAGGAGATGTGGCCCGACTATCCCAACGCCACGGCCACCACCGTGTCGGTTCGAGGCATTGGAGAGAACTATGAAGGCGCCTCGCGCCCCGGTCACTTTGACGGAGTGACCAGCGTCGTCGCCAAGCTCTTCACCATCACCGGACCGTGCCGGGCCTACTTCGGCGAAAAGGACTTCCAACAGCTGGCGATGGTGCGCCAGATGGTACGCGACCTCTCCTTCGACGTTGATGTCGTGGGCTGTCCCATAGTCCGCGACGACGACGGATTGGCCCTTTCGAGTCGCAACGTGCGCCTCGGACCCGTGGGCCGACAACGCGCCCTCGTATTATCGAGCGCGCTGCGCGACGTTGGGTCGTTGCCGGCGAATGCCAGCACACTTCGCAGTCGCCTGCGTGCGACGTTGGTCGATGCGCAGCTCGATGTGGTCTACGCCGACGTCGTCAATCCCGTCACGTTTGAGCCATCGCGTGACGACGAGATTGGGGAGGCCCGAGCATTGATTGCCGCGAACGTCGATGGCGTGCGACTCATCGATAATGGGACGGTCACCTTGGAACGAGAGGAACGCTGATGCTGCTGGCAATGGACGTAGGCAACACCGAGACCGTCATTGGTCTCTTTGGTCCCGAGACGCCAGGCGCGCCCGACGCGATGGGATTCGCGCGCGCGACGGACGAACGCGGGCTGGCGTTCCACTGGCGCATCTCGACCGTGGCTGAACGGACCCCCGACGAACACGCGATGGTGTTGACGCAACTACTCGACCTCGAAGGACTCGATCTGCGCACCGCGGTGACCGCGATTGCGATCTCGTCGTCGTCACCCATGGCCAATACCCAACTTCGCCGGATGGCGAACCGATGGTTCTCAGAGCTCGACTTCACGGTGATTGGACCGGGCACCAAGTCGGGCATGCCAATCCTCTACGACAACCCCCGTGAGGTTGGCCCCGACCGAATTGCGGACGCCGTCGGTGCCTATGACCTCTATCCCGGTGCCTCGATTGTCGTCGACCTGGGCACCGCCACGGTCTTTGACGTCATCAGCGCGAAGGGCGAATATCTCGGCGGCGCCATCGCGCCCGGCGTCGCGATCTCTCTTGACGCTCTCTACGCGCACGCCGCCGCACTGCGGTCGGTCGAACTCGTTCGACCGCGCTCGGTGATCGGCAAGTCAATGGTCGAATCGATCCAGTCGGGTGTCCTGTACGGCTTCGCGGCCCAGGTCGATGGGGTCGTCGAACGCATCCTTGAAGAGCTCGGCGAGGCAACCGTCATCGCAACGGGTGGACTGGCGGGACTCATCGCACCACACACCAAGCACGTCCAACACGTCGAACCATGGTTGACCCTCCACGGATTGCGTATCGTTCATGAAAGGAATCATTCGGGAGACGCTTAGTGACAATGCCATATTCGTTCGCGCACAACGCTTACGCCGCGACGCTGCAGACGGCTTACGACCATCTCGCCGACGGCGAAGAGTCGGGTGACAGCGTTAATGTCGCAGGTCGTCTCATGCTCCTGCGGCGTCAGGGCAAACTCGCGTTTGCGACGATGCGCGACTCCAGCGGTGAGATCCAGTTGTTCGCCCTGGCGAGCGTGACCAACGAGTTCGAGGAGTTCGCGAAGCTTCACCTGGGCGACTGGGTCGGCGTGAGCGGTGAAGTCGTTCGCACGAAGCGCGGTGAACTCTCGGTCAAGGTCGAGACGTGGGTGACGCTCGCCACGGCCCAGCACAACTTCGGCGACAAGTGGGCCGGCATCACGGACTACGACCTTCGCTACCGCCACCGCGAAGCGGACCTCTGGGCCAATCCGGCGACGCGCACGTCGTTGCAACGTCGCAGCGAGGTGGCTCGCGCGGTGCGCGAGCGTTGTTGGGCGCAGGGATTCGTAGAGGTTGAGACACCGATTCTCAATGCGATTGCCTCGGGCTCGGATGCCCGGCCCTTTGCGACGCACCACAACGCCCTCGACAGTGACTTCTTCTTGCGCATCGCACCCGAGCTGTGGCTAAAGCGTCTCGTCGTCGGTGGATTCGAGCGGGTCTTCGAGATTGGTCGCGTCTTTCGAAACGAAGGCGTGAGCCCTCGCCACAATCCTGAATTCACGATGCTCGAGATTTACTGCGCGTACTGGAACTACGAAGACATGATGACCTTCACCGAGGAGTTGACGGCCGGTGTGGCGATGGACGTGCTCGGCACGACCGAGGTCGAGTACCAAGGTCGTCCATTCTCTTTCGCGGCGCCGTGGCCGCGTCGCACCATGGCCGAACTCGCGAGTGAAGCGGTCGGTGAAGAAGTGTCGGTCCACACGCCGAGAGAGAAGTTGGCGTCGATGCTCGAAGAACGCGGTGTTGACGTGCACCGCGCGTGGGGTCCCGGGCGTTGCCTCGCCGAACTCTTTGAGGCAACGGCTGAGGCGGCGTTGTGGAATCCAATCTTCGTCACTGACTTTCCGGTGGAGATCTCGCCGCTCGCTCGACGACACCAGAGCGACCCGGACCTCGTCGAGCGCTTTGAGTCCTACGCGGTCGGTCGCGAACTCTCGAATGGCTTCTCGGAACTCATCGACCCGGTCGATCAGCGACTTCGGTTCGAGGACCAAGCCCGTCTGGCCGCCGAGGGCGAACCCGAGACGATGCACATTGACGAGGACTACATCAAGGCACTCGAGTGGGGGCTGCCGCCGACCGCCGGCCTCGGACTCGGAATCGACCGTCTCGCAATGTTGATCGCTGACGAGTCCAACATCCGAGAAGTGATCGCCTTCCCCACGCTCAAGCCGTTGACCGACTAGAAGCGGGGGAGGTCCTCGAGCAGCGATTGGATGAGTGAGGAGAAGCCCCGACGCAACTCTTGGTTCGGCACGATGTCGAGGACGGCGTGGGCACGTTGTAGGTACGTCTGCGCCGCCTCGATCGTGCGTTCAATGCCATCGGTCGTGACGACAAGTTTTCGGGCCCGTTCGCGGTCCTCGTCGTCGAGGAGTGCGCCCAGCACGCTGCGAAGTTGGTCACCCACGTTGGGGTCACGCAGGGCGTAGATGGTCGGAAGGTTGTAGATACCTTCGGCGAGGTCCTGACCGGCCGGCTTGCCCAACTGGTTGTTGGTCGCGATGATGTCGAGGATGTCGTCGCGCAATTGGTAGATCATGCCGAAGCACAGCCCGAACTCGGTCAGCGCCTCTTTTTCTTCTTCGGGCAGACGAGCCGTCAGGGCGCCGACGCGACAGCTCGATGACATCAACGTCCCCGTCTTGCCGGCGATGGCTGCGAAATAGTCGTCCTCGGTGCGCTCGACGGAGAAGGCCGTTCGAACTTCACTGACTTGACCGCGGGTTAGTTCGGCGAGGGTGTGCGCGAGCAGCCCAGCAACCTCCACGCCGAGGCCGGCGGCGATACCGGCTGAACGGGCCATCAGATAGTCGCCGGCGACGATGGCGATCAGGTTGCCATGGCGGGCATTGACGCTGTCGACATTTCGGCGCACGTCCGCCTCGTCCATGACGTCGTCGTGGTAGAGCGAGGCCAGGTGCATAAGTTCCAGGGCGACGCCACCGAGCAGATCGTCCTGCGTTGCCCGGTGAGCGCCACCGGTGGCGGACGCAATGGCCAGGAGGGGGCGAAGACGCTTGCCGCCGGCGTAAATCAGGTGGGTGGTGACCGAGTCGAGGTACGGGTCGCCGAAGATTACGGACTCGGCGAGTAAGGTATCGAGCCGCGCGAGGTCGCTCTCCACCGACGCCATCTGTAGTCGCTCGAGCGGGTTCACGCTTCCACCCTAATTGAGGGCCGATTGGCCATTCTCGGTGGTCGCGGGGGTGGGACTCAAGTTGAACAGTCCACCGGTACACTCTTACTTATTGACGCACAAAGGATGACTCTTGTTCGAACGATTTACTGACCGTGCCCGCCGAGTGCTTGTGCTCGCGCAGGAAGAAGCACGTGACCTCAACCACGCTTTCATTGGCACCGAGCACATTCTGCTTGGTCTGATTCGAGAGGGCGAAGGCGTCGCGGCCAAGGCCCTCGACGCCCTGGGCGTCACGTTTGACGTCGTGCGCGAGAAGGTGGAGGAGGCCATCGGGGCCAACACCAACCCGTCGCCCGGATCACCCCCCTTCACGCCCCGCGCGAAGAAGGTCCTGGAGCTGTCACTTCGCGAAGCCCTTCAACTCGGCCACTCCTACATCGGGACCGAGCACATGTTGCTCGGGCTCGTGCGCGAGGGCGACGGCGTCGCGGCGCAGGTCCTCTCGGACCTTGGCGCCGACATGGCTCGGGTTCGCACCCAGGTCATCCAGATGATGTCCGGCCAGGCCGGCAAAGAGGCTGGAAGCCAAGGCGCCAGCGGCGGCACCAAGAGCGACCCCGAGGGCGCCGGCGGTTCGGCCGTGCTCGACCAGTTTGGTCGCAACCTCACGCAGTTCGCTCGCGAAGGCAAGCTCGATCCGCTCGTGGGACGCGAGAAGGAAGTGGAGCGCGTGATGCAGGTCCTGTCACGTCGCACCAAGAACAACCCCGTGCTGATTGGCGAACCGGGCGTCGGTAAGACCGCAATCGTCGAAGGCCTCGCCCAGAAGATTGTCGCAAACCAGGTGCCCGTCACACTGGCCGACAAGCAGCTCTACACACTCGACCTCGGAGCACTCGTTGCGGGCAGCCGCTACCGCGGTGACTTCGAAGAGCGTCTGAAGAAGGTTCTGAAGGAGATCCGCACCCGCGGCGACATCATCCTCTTCATTGACGAGATCCACACCTTGGTCGGCGCCGGAGCCGCTGAAGGCGCCATCGACGCCGCGTCGATCCTGAAGCCCATGTTGGCTCGCGGTGAACTGCAGACCATCGGTGCCACCACCATCGACGAGTATCGCAAGCACATTGAAAAGGATGCCGCGCTCGAGCGCCGCTTCCAGCCGGTCAAGGTGGAGCAGCCGTCGGTCGCGATGACGATCGACATCTTGAAGGGCCTTCGTGAGGTCTACGAAGAGTTCCACGCCGTCAAGATCACCGACCAGGCACTGATCGCGGCGGCGAACCTCGCCGACCGCTACATCTCGGACCGGTTCTTGCCCGACAAGGCCATCGACCTCATTGACGAGGCCGGAAGTCGCCTGCGCATACGTCGCATGGACACGCCACCAGCGCAGCGCAAGTTTGACGAAGACATCATGAGGGTTCGCGCCGACAAGGAGAGCGCGATGGCCAGCGGCGCCCTCGAGCAGGCGAAGGCCCTCGAAGAGCAAGAGCGAGACCTCGTCTCTAAGCGCGAAGAACTCGACCTCACCATCGAGGCCTCCGGCGGCGTCGTGTTTGACCTGGTCGACGAGGACACCATTGCTGAGGTCCTCGCGGTCTGGACCGGCATTCCGGTCTACCGATTGACCGAGGAGGAGACCAGCAAGCTGCTGCGCATGGAGGACGAACTCCACAAGCGCATCATTGGTCAAGACGAAGCGGTTATTTCGATCAGTCGCGCGATCCGTCGCACCCGTGCCGGTCTGAAGGACCCGAAGCGTCCCGGTGGCTCGTTCATCTTCCTCGGACCGACCGGAGTGGGAAAGACAGAACTGGCGAAGACACTCGCGGAGTTCCTCTTCGACGACGAAGACGCACTGATCCAGCTCGACATGTCGGAATACATGGAGAAGCACTCGGTAAGTCGACTGGTGGGCTCGCCCCCCGGCTACGTCGGTTACGACGAGGGCGGCCAGTTGACCGAAGCAGTTCGTCGCAAGCCCTTCTCCGTCGTGTTGTTCGACGAAGTGGAAAAGGCGCACCCCGACGTCTTCAATACGCTGTTGCAGATTCTTGAAGATGGTCGTCTCACCGACGCCCAGGGTCGCGCCGTCGACTTCAAGAACACGATTCTGATCATGACCTCGAACCTCGGCACCGCCGACCTGCGCAAGGCCGCCATTGGCTTTGGCAAAATGTCCGACGTCGCTGATTACGAGCGCATGAAGGAGAAGGTCAACAGCGCGCTGAAGGCCCACTTCCGTCCCGAATTCCTCAACCGAATCGATGACACGATTGTCTTCCACGAGTTGACCAAGGATGAAGTGATCCTGATCGCCGACATGTTCATCACGCGACTGCGCGACCAACTCGGCGTCCAGGGCCTCGGCCTCGAACTGTCCGCCGCGGCACAGGGATTCCTCGCCGACAAGGGGTACGACCCCGAACTCGGTGCGCGACCACTTCGCCGTGCGGTGCAGCAGTACGTCGAAGACGCGTTGAGCGAGAAGATTCTCTTCAAGGAGTTCCACGCCGGTCAGACGATTGTCGGCGACGTCGCGGAAGGTCCTGACGGTCCGTACTTGACCTTCGAAGGAGTCGAGGGTCTTCCGCCCTCGGTCGACTTCGAGGATCTCTCCGACAACGCCTAGACGTCACAGCGAGCTCCTAGCCTCGCGAAGGTGAAGGTCCATTCAGTTCATGTCTGTCGCGAATGCGGCACGACGGCACCACGTTGGACCGGACGATGTTCGGGTTGTGGCGAGTGGAACACACTCGACGAAGAGAAAACGAACGCAAAGCCCCGCGCTTGCTCGGCGGTGACGACGTCGCTCCTCGACGTTGACGATGTCGGCGCGCAGGTCAACTCGACCGGTGTGGGCGAGCTCGACCGCGTCCTCGGTGGTGGGTTCATCGCCGGTTCGACGACGTTGCTCTTTGGTGAACCGGGCGTCGGCAAATCGACGCTCGCGCTCATGTCACTACGAGCCCTCGCCGCTACGGGCGCGCCAGTTCTCTTGATCGCCGCCGAAGAGTCGGTGGCCCAAGTGGCCCGACGGGCCCGTCGCTTGGGTGCCGTTCCCGCGGGACTCGATGTCGCGGCATCAACTGACGTCGATGTCGCGGAGGAACTGTTGCGGTCTCGGCGACCGATGTTCTGCGTCGTCGACTCAATTTCTGCGATGTGCGACACGGCGCTCGGAGGCGTCGCGGGGTCCGTGCCCCAGGTCCGTCACGTCGCCGAACGACTCTGCTCGGTGGCCAAGGAAACCGGCGTCGCGTTGCTCCTCGTGGGTCACGTGACGAAAGACGGAGAGCTGGCCGGTCCGCGCGCGCTCGAACACCTCGTCGACACGGTCGTGCGAATTGAAGGCGATCGCAACGGTTCGCTGCGGTTGTTGCGGGCACTGAAACACCGTTTCGGACCCACTGACGAGGTGGGTCTGCTCGAGATGGTCAGTGACGGACTGCGCGAGATGGCCGACGCCAAGGTGCTGCGCGGACCTGAGCTGGACGTTCCGGGCGTCGTCTTTACGGTGACCAACGACGGATCGCGCTCGTTCCTGATCGAAATGCAGGCGTTGGTTGCGACCAGTTTGGGGTCGCCACGTCGCGTCGCCCACCAGGTCTCCTCGCAGCGACTGGCCCTGTTGCTCGCGGTTCTCGAGTCACGTTGCGGCGTCAATACCGCGAGCCTTGACGTCTTCGCCGCGACCGCCGGCGGGCTACCGGCCAACGAGCCCGGCGTCGACGTGGCCCTGGCGCTCTGCGTGGCGTCCGCCTCGCTCAACTTCGCGGTTCCAAGGACGCTCGCCGTGATGGGCGAGGTGGGACTGGCGGGGGAGTTGCGGGCGGTGTCGGGGCTCACGCGTCGCATACGCGAAGCCCAGCGCCTCGGCGCGACCGACGTGCTGGTGCCCTGTGAGGGGGAACTGGAGGACGTTGCGGGCGTAAAGGTGCATCGTCGACGCACGCTGGCTGAGGCCATCATTGTCGCCCAATCAGGCACGTTTTGAGCAAAGTCTGGTAAACTGACTAATCCCCCTTCCGCCACTTAGGCAGATTTTCTTTGAGGAGAACCTCGTTTATGACTGCTCGTAAATACAAAAAAGGCGACCGTCTCGTCTACCCCCACCACGGGGCGTGCACGGTCGAAAAGATCGAGAAAATGACGGCTTTTGACGTAAAACAGGACTATCTGAAGCTCAAGGTCGCCTACACCGACCTGGTCTTGATGGTTCCGGTCGCGAACGCCGAATCAGTGGGCCTGCGCGACGTCATCAACGACGAAGAGGTCGAAGAGGTCTTCGCGGTGCTTCGCAAGAAGGAAGCTCGCATGCCGACCAACTGGTCGCGCCGATTCAAGAACCACTCGGAGAAGCTCCGTTCTGGTGATATCTACCAGGTCGCCGAAGTCGTGCGAAATCTCTCGATCCGTGACAAGGACAAGGGCCTTTCGGCCGGTGAGAAGCGCATGCTCACCCGCGCACGTCAGATTCTCGTCTCCGAGCTGACGTTCGCCTTGAACGTGGACACGGAAGCGGCTGAAGAAAAGCTCGCCTCGGTCCTCCCGTAGTCGTGTCGGTCGCGGCCGTAGTCGTCGCCGCCGGCCAGGGCGTGCGCTTCGGTGGTCCCAAGCAGTTCGCCATTCTCAACGACGACACCGTCGCCGCGCACAGCGTGCACGCCGCACGATCCGTGGCGCAACGCGTCGTGCTCGTCGTTCCCGTGAACTATGACGGCAACGGCGAAGGCGCCGACGTCGTGGTCGTTGGTGGCTCGACTCGTGCGCAGTCCGTCCGTGCTGGATTGGCGAAGTGTGAGGACGTGGACGTGGTGGTCGTGCACGACGCCGCTCGACCGATGGCCTCGGCCGCGCTCTTCAGCGCGGTCGTCGACGCGGTGATGAACGGCGCTGACGGCGCGGTCCCTGGCCTCGCGATCTCCGACACCGTCAAACGCGTGACGGTGGAGGGCGCCACAACCGTGGTCACCGAGACCGTGCCGCGCGCGGAGCTCGTGACCGTCCAGACACCTCAGGCTTTTCGCTGCGACGTGCTCGTGCGCGCCCACGCCAACGGCGCCGACGCGACGGACGACGCCGCACTCGTCGAAGCGAGTGGGGGACGAGTGGTGGTGGTGCCCGGTGAGCCTCAGAACGTGAAGATCACCCAGGTGGGCGATCTCTCGAACCTTGCGTCCACGGTGCGTTCGTGAGGATTGGTCACGGTCTCGACGTGCATCGAGTGAGCGACGATCCGTCGCGGACTCTTTGGCTCGGCCTCGTTGCCATTCCCGATGCGCCGGGCCTCGTGGGACACTCCGACGCCGACGTTGCGACGCACGCGCTGTGCGATGCCCTGCTCGGCGCGGCAAATCTCGGCGATCTCGGGCGCCATTTCCCCGATTCGGACCCCGCGTTCGCCGGCGCGTCCTCTCGCCTTCTGCTCGTCGACACCGTCGCCATGGTGCACGACGCGGGTCTGCGCGTTGAGTCGGCCGATGTGACCATCGTCGCCGAACGTCCGAAACTGGCGTCGTTTATGCCCTCCATGTCCGACGAACTCTCGGCCGTGGTGGGCGCGCTCGTCACCGTGAAGGCGACGACGGCCGAGGGGCTGGGCGCTCTGGGTCGCGTCGAAGGCATCGCCGCGAGTGCGATCGTCTTGTTGAACGAGGTCACGTGACGCCCCGCCCCGCTCCTCGAAAGGGACCGCCCGGACGATCATCGCGTCAAGGCGGGCGTCCCATGACCGGCGGTCAGGTCGGTGGACCGCGACGTGCGCCGAGCGCGCGCGAAAAGGAGGGGCTCGGGGGAGAGCAGGTCGAGGGTCGACACGCCGTGCTCGAGCTCTTAAAGGCTCGCCGGCGCCAGGTTCAGAAGATCTTCGTCGCCGATGCGCAGGACGCCTCCGAGATTCTTGACGCCATCGAGTTCGAGGCGCAGCGCCAGCGCGTGCCGGTGCAGGTCGTGTCTATGGCGCGTCTGGACCGTGAAGCACGTACCGAGGGCCATCAGGGCGTGATGGCCCTCGCCGCACGTCTCGAGACGGTGCACCTCGATGATCTGTTGTCGCATCGCCATCCCTTTCTCCTCGTCTGTGACGGCGTCACCGATCCCCGCAACCTCGGCGCGATGTTGCGAAGTGCCGATGGCGCGGGCGTCACTGGCGTCGTGGTGCCCCGTCACCGATCGGCGCGAATCTCACCGTCGGTCACGAAGACCGCCGCCGGCGCCATTGAGTATCTGACGTTCTGTGACGTGGGTGGCGTACCCGCGGCGCTCGACGTCCTGAACAAGGCGGGCGTCTTGACGGTCGGACTGGCCGGGGAGTCAAACGATTCGATCTACGACTTGGACCTTGGAACAACGCCCGTCGCCCTGGTCGTCGGTGGCGAGGAAAAGGGACTTTCGGTGCTCGCGCGCAAGCGATGCGCGGCCGTTGTGTCGATACCCCAGTTGGGGAAGATCAGTTCCTTGAACGCCGGTGTCGCGGTGTCGGTGGCGGCGTTCGAGGTCGCGCGTCAACGAAGTCGGCGTTCGTAGATCGAGTCAACTCGGGACTTTGTGCTCTAGGAATTGCGGACATTGTTTCCGTATTCTTTGGGGGCAAGGGAGATTCGGCTACGCGCTGTACTCGCCACCTAGTTGCACGGTGACGACATCATCTTCTTCGAGGCACGCTTTCTCCCATCGGAGTCGTAG
>PLZP01000127.1:0-18106 GCA_003152215.1 Acidimicrobiaceae bacterium
CGCCGCCCCAGCGCACGATGAGATCAATCCTTGAAATATCGGCGGACGCGATGCCGTCGGCGACGTTATGACGCCTACTCCCGTCAACGTTTTCGAGCGCGTGGTTCAGGTCCCAATTCCAGCCGTAGTTCACGAGGAAGTTAACTTTGATGCGGCCTTCGCCAATTCGGGTCCGTTTCGTGTAGCGCATGAGTTCCTCGGGAAAGAACACCGACTGGGTGTTGCCCACCACCAGAAGATCCGCGTCCCGTTTCTCCAGCTCGGCCACGGCTTCCACGCACGCAGTGCGAAATGCGTCAATCTGGGCTCCGGGACGTTTCGTATTGTCGACGGTGAAGCCGTAGAAGGTGATCTCGGGGATTCCTAGCGCCAGGCACTCCTTGTACAACTCCAGACCGGGCTGCAGTCCGAAGTGATAGCCGTCCTGTTTTTCGTAACCTTGGTCGTGAGCCCAACGCCGATTGCCATCGGGAATGATCCCCACGTGTTGAGGGAGTCGCTTAGCTTTTGCCATTGCGATCGCTCCCATCCATCACTACCAACGGCGGAGGGTCGCGACGCCACGATGAACGTTGGCGATGGGCGTCGCTCAGATGGAATCCGTTGCCCACTGGGAACTCAATGGAAATGCGCTCGATCACCGGCTCCTCTGATGAGAGATTGGTCGTTCGCGTCGCCATGTGGTTAAGGCACTCTCTCAGCCCACGGTCGACGCCAGTAATCCTAGAGGCTGTACTCCATGTGCTTGATGCCGTTGATGAAGCGCGACGCCAACTGCGACGGCGTCCCGGTGGAGTGGATATTGGGGTGTCGACGCAATAACTCGCGCATCATCACCGTGATCTCGCGCCGCGCGAGGTGGGCGCCGAGACAAAAGTGAGGGCCCGGCGCGCCAAAGCCGTAGTGGTCATTGGGCGTTCGTCCGACGTCGAAGACATCGGGGTTTTCAAAGATGTCTTCGTCGCGATTGGCCGAACTGTAGAACAAGAGGACCTTGTCGTTCTTGGCGAATTCGAAGTTCGAAAGGGTGTAGTTCTCAGCCAGCGTGCGGCGCATCCAAATAACCGGCGACGCCCAACGAACGATTTCATCGACGGCGGTCTTGGCGAGGCCATCGAAATCGGTGAGCAGTCGGGCCTTCTGATTGGGGTGTTCGGTGAGCGCGTGCAGTCCATGAGCGATTGCCGTGCGGGTCGTCTCACTACCGGCCGTTACGAGGAGCACGAAGAATGACGCCAACTCTTGTTTCGAGAGCTTCTCGGTTTCAATCTCGGCGTTCACGAGTGCGCTCGTAATGTCATCGATGGGATTGTCGATTCGGTACGCCCCCAGCTCCTCCATGATCGCCGTGAGCGCGGCGCCTGATTCGAGCAGGGCCAATACGGGATCCTGACCTTCGGGAATTATCTCTGGGTCGCCATTGGAGAGGATGATGTTCGAGTGATACAAGACCGTCGCATACTCACTCGGCGGGACGCCCATCATGTCGCAAATAATCTCGAGAGGAAAGGGCGCCGCGATGTCGGCGATGAAATCGCCCGTGCCGCTCGTTCGGGAACGTTCGATGATCTCATCGGCCTTGCGCTCAATTGAATCCTCCACCGCGCGGACATTGCGCGGATTGAATGCGTTCGACACGATTCGGCGCAGCCGTGCGTGTTTGGGGTCGTCCGTTGAGATCATGCCCGAGAAGTACTCGACCATCTCGGTCGGAAGGTCCATCTCTGACACCGCACCGGGTCCTGAAAGGAAGACTTCCGGGTGGCGCGACGCCGTTTTCACGTCGCGATATTTCGTGAGGGCGTAGAAACCGTTGCCGACTGGGAACTCGATTGACGTACCTTGGATCACCGGTTCGTCGTAGTGGGTGATCGGGCTCTCTCGTCGCAGCGTCGCGAAGGCGGCCTCTCGTTCGGCCCAGGGTCGGCGCCAGAACTCCATGTCCGAGAGATCGATCGAATCGACGGTCCAGGTCTCTTTTAGTTCCATGGGCCAAATGGTATCCATTCCTGCCGCCGTCACGTGGCGCCCAATTCACGGCAGACTGGACGCATGGAAGGACTGACCGACCAGGAACGCTCAAGCCGTTTGAAGGCGCTCAACGCGCTGCTTGACCTCATGCGTCCTTCAGTCCAAGCCGACGGTGGCGACCTCGTCCTCATTCGCGCCGACGTCGAGACCGGTGTCGTAGAGGTCCAACTTCAAGGTGCCTGCTCGAGTTGTGCGATCTCCTCGGACACACTGGCCGGCGGCGTGACGCGAATCTTGACTGACCGCTTGTCGTGGGTGACTGAAGTACTGGGTGGCGTGGATGACTCCATTGACCCCGAGGACTCGATGTCGCTCGGCGTCGGCGGCTACGTGCCGCGCTACCGCCAGCTCTAACGCGATTCTCCTGTCATGGTGTTGCCCGGGCGCGTTGAGTAGATTCGCACTATCGATACTGGAGTGGGCGATTTCGGTCTCGGGGAAGGGAGTTTCATGAGTCGCTTTGGAGGATTCGGGGGTCTCGCTCGACGCGGCCGCAAGACGCTCACTGAAGAACAGATCCACAGTCGCAACGATCTCCAACAGGAGAAGGTCGACGAAGTTCTGTCAAAACAGGACGCACGTTACGACGCGATGACCGAAGAAGAGCGCCAGCAGTATTACATGAAGCCGAGCCTGAAGACGAAGATCCTAAAAGCGCTACGCGGTCAATAATGCCAAACGATCTTTGATCGTCTGCTCATGAAGAAAGAATCCTCGAAACTTCTTCCAGACGTTCCGGGACAATTCGCCACCACATCCACCGACCACGCTTTTCACCGATGATCAGTCCCGCCTCCGCGAGAATCCTCGTGTGATGCGAGATGGTGGGTTGGCTCTTGCCCAGCGGCTCCTCAAGGGCGCAGCTGCAAACTTCGTTTTCAGCCGCGACGAGTGACAACATGCGCAGACGCACGGGATCACTGAGGGCTCCAAAGATCTGAGCGATGTCACCGGCCTCCACCTCGGACATTGCAATTGCCGTCAACGGGCTACAGCAACTTACGACGTTCTCGTCAACGGTGATGGTCTTTGGATGTGACACTGCATTCATTATACTATTGACAAACATCGATTTGACAACTACTCTTCTCATTGACAAATNNCAATTTAAAGGAGATCAAGGTGTCCAGACTGCAACTCGCTCTTAATGTGTCAAACCTCGATGAAGCGGTAGATTTCTACACCAAATTCTTCAAGACCGAGCCGACGAAATTGCGTCCCGGCTACGCCAACTTCGCCATCACGGAACCCCCACTGAAATTGGTGCTGTTCGAGAACTCTGGTGACCCGGGCACGATTAATCACCTCGGGGTCGAAGTTTCTACGACCGATGAAGTGCAAGATGCCACTCGGTACCTCTCCGAACAGGGATTCGAGACCGACATCGAGGAAAAGACGACGTGTTGCTTCGCGGTACAAGACAAGGTGTGGGTCGACGGTCCTGATGCCTCGCGGTGGGAGGTCTATACCGTGCTCGCCGACGCGAGCGACTCTTCATCGGTGGCCGGCGACGCGACCTGCTGTGCGAGCGAGTCACTCGTGATGTCCGACGCCGCCCCGTGCTGTTAAGACTGCGGCGAACCAGAGTAACGGGACAATCATGAGCGACGCCGTCGCAGAGTTGTCCGAGGGCGCCCTGGCCGCCCCAGTCATCAAGCGACTTTCGTTCCTTGACCGGTTCCTGCCGGTGTGGATCGTCTTGGCGATGGCCATTGGCATCGGCCTCGGTCGAGCCATACCCAGCCTCAACACGCACCTCAATGCCGTGCAGGTCACGTCGGGAACGTCGTTGCCGATCTTCATTGGACTCCTCGTCATGATGTATCCCGTGTTGGCGAAGGTCCGCTACGACCGATTGGGCACCGTCACCCGTGACCGCAGGCTGTTGGTTGCGTCGCTCGTCCTCAATTGGCTCATTGGACCGGCGGTCATGTTCACGCTCGCCTGGCTCTTGCTGCCCGATCTGCCCACCTATCGGACTGGGCTCATCATTGTGGGCTTGGCGCGCTGCATCGCGATGGTGCTGATCTGGAACGATCTTTCGGGGGGCCATCGCGAAGCGGCGGCGGTGCTCGTGGCGCTCAACTCCCTGTTCCAGATTGTTGCATTCTCATTGCTCGGATATTTTTATCTGGAACTTCTTCCCAAATGGCTCGGGCTGAGCACACAGGGTCTTCATCTATCGGTATGGAAGATCGCCGAGACCGTCGCCATCTTTCTCGGGATACCGCTCCTCGCTGGTTACCTCACGCGAACGATTGGCGAACGCCTACGGAGTCGAGAGTGGTACGAGACCAAGTTATTACCTCGGCTCGGCCCCTTCGCTCTCTACGGACTTCTCTATACCATCGTCATCCTCTTCGCTCTGCAGGGGCACACGATCACCTCTCGGCCGGGCGACGTTGCTCGCATAGCCCTTCCGCTGCTCTGTTACTTCGCCATCATGTGGTTTGGGTCGTTCGCTCTCGGTCGTTCGCTCGGGCTGGCCTACGATCGAACCGCCACGCTCGCCTTCACCGCCGCCGGTAACAACTTCGAGCTGGCGATCGCGGTGTGCATTGGTGTCTTTGGAGTGACGAGTGGCGAAGCTCTCGCCGGCGTCGTCGGCCCCCTCATCGAGGTGCCGGTACTCGTTGCCCTGGTCTACGTGTCGTTGTGGGCGAAACGTCGATTCTTCGACCCACTCGCCACCGCTGAAGGAGCCCCATGATCGACCGTCCAGAAGTCCTTTTCCTGTGCGTGCACAACGCCGGTAGGTCGCAGATGGCGGCGGGGTTCGCCCGTGAGTTGGGAGGCGATCAAGTCGTTGTCCACTCCGCCGGGTCGGCACCGGGCGAAGTGCTGAATCCTGCGGTCGTCGAAGTGATGAGGGAAAAAGGCATCGACATTTCCAATGAAGCGCCGCGAAAGCTGACCAACGAGATGGGACTCCACGCCGACGTCATTATCACTATGGGCTGTGGTGACGCGTGTCCCGTGTACCCGGGCAAGCGGTATTTGGACTGGGACTTGACGGATCCGACCGGTAAGGAAATCGAAGTGGTCCGGCAAATCCGAGACGACATCGAACAGCGAGTTCGGGGCCTCTTCGACGATCTTCTCAAGTTCACTTCTTCACTGAAAGGGAAGCAATGACTGACACACGAATGTTGCACGACTTACCACCTGGTGAACAACGATTGATACAGAGGTCCGTCGAAGCGCTCCAACGCGAATTCCACGGAACCTTCGATGACGAGACCATCGAGCACTTCGTCGTGGATTCCTACGACAGGCTCGCCGCAAAGGCCAAAGTGAAAACACTCATAGGAGTATTGACCGAACGCTTCGCTCGAGAGCGCCTTCAGGCCATGGCAAAGATCGAGAGTTCCGAACCCGGAACGCCGAGCGTCTTGTTCCTCTGCGTCCACAATGCGGGGCGAAGTCAGATGGCCGCTGGTTGGCTCCGTGCGATGGCGGGCGATCGGGTGAACGTGTACACGGGAGGCTCAGAGCCTGGCGCCGAGCTGAATCCGGTGGTGGTTGAGGTCATGGCGGAAAGTGGAGTCGACATCCATGAAGAATTTCCGAAGCCGTGGACCGACGAGATTGTTCGGGCCGTGGATGTCGTGATCGCAATGGGTTGTGGCGACGTCTGTCCAATCTATCCGGGTAAGAGCTACGTCGACTGGGACCTCGCTGATCCGGCTGGCCAAGACCTCGGTACGGTTCGAGCCATCCGTGATGAAATTCGTACACGTGTCGAAGCTCTCGTGACCACGTTGGGTGTCGCGACATCGGACGATTGAATGCCTTGAGGCATCGATGGACTCACACCTTTTGCGGCTTCGGCTCCTTCGGCAGTCCGAGCGCGCGCTCACCAATGATGTTGCGCTGAATCTCCGCCGTGCCGCCCCAAATGGTCTCAGATCGAGAGAAGAAGAACGAGCCCTGCAACTCTGAGACCGGGTAGTCGGCTCGTCCGCGACGGCTTCCCGCCACTGAGCCGTCGACGCCACCCTTGCCGGTGAGAATCTGACCCTCCATGCCGAGCACGTCGATGCCGAGGTCCATCATCGCGCGGTGCGTCTCGGACCAGAACATCTTGTTGCAGGCACCGAGCAGCGCAGTGTTGTGCGTCCCATTCAATGAGTCGGTGAGGGAGCGGTAGCCATTGATCTGCATGATCTTGACTTTCTGCCACGCTCGCACGAGGTTGTCGCGCACGAGTTCGTCATCGTTCTTGCCATGGCGCTTCGCTTCGCTGACAATGTCGTCCCATTCTTTGAGGAACCGGCGGTAGCCGGTCGTTGATGAGGATCCTCGCTCGAAGCCGAGCGTCGTCATCGCCACCTTCCATCCGTTGTTCACGCCACCAACCGCGTTGTTCTTCGAGCAGCGCGCGTTCGTAAAGAAGACTTCGTTGAAGTCGCCCGAACCGTCCACCTGGATGATCGGTCGAACGTCCACTCCCTCTTGGTGCATGGGCACGAGCAGGTAGCTGATGCCCGCGTGCTGGGGTGCGTCAGGGTCGGTGCGAACCATCAAGAACACGTAGTCGGCGTGCTGCGCCTGACTCGTCCACACTTTTTGACCATTGATGACCCACTCGTCACCGTCGAGCACCGCGGTCGTTTTCAGACTCGCCAAGTCCGACCCGGCGTCGGGCTCGGAGAAGCCCTGGCACCACGCGATCTTGCCCTGGAGGATGCCGGGGATGAACTCGCGCTTCTGCTCGTCGGTGCCCCACTGGAGAATGGTGGGACCGACCAGCGTGTCGCCGAAGAAGTCGGCGCGCATTGGCGCGTTGGCTTTGGCGAACTCCTCGTTGAGGACGACCTGCTGGAGCAGCGTCAGTCCTTTGCCGCCGTACTCCACGGGCCATCCGGCGCAGATCCAGCCGCCGGCGAAGAGCTTCTCGGTCCACGAGTCATTGAAGGTGCGCCGTT
The DNA here is from genome assembly GCA_003152215.1 of Acidimicrobiaceae bacterium. Classification (GTDB taxonomy): domain Bacteria; phylum Actinomycetota; class Acidimicrobiia; order Acidimicrobiales; family RAAP-2; genus RAAP-2. Next base: position 6,960 of record PLZP01000127.1, read on the forward strand.
GGTCCGACGTCATGGCGAAGTCCGGCTCGAACCAGCCGTCGGGCAGGTTCTCTTCGAGCCACGCGCGTACTTCCTTGCGGAATGGTTCGGTTTCAGTGGGGTAGTTCAGGTCCATTCGAACAATGTACACATCGTGTGTATGGCCCGTTTTCGGACATTTGTGCGATTTGTCGAATTCGGCGAGAATGGAGGACTTACGAATCCGAAAGTTGCCCCTTGTCACGTACCCTGCGCCAAACCATCGAAGGGACCAAGGCCTCTTGGGCTCGTTCGAAGACGATCACGACGCCGGCCCACGTTCCTGCGCGGCCCGCTGAGCCGGGCAAGTACCGCGTGGCGTTTCTGATCTACCGCGGCAACCCCCGATGTGGCGGCCAGGGCGTCTATACCCGCCACCTGACGAGGGAGTTGGTCAATCTCGGACACAGCGTGGAAGTCTTCGCCGGTCCGCCGTGGCCCGAACTCGACGAGGGCGTGGGATTCACGGCCGTGCGCGCGCTCGACCTCTACCGCGACCCTGACCCCTTTCGCATCCCCGCGCCGTCGGAGTTCACGTCCTGGGCGGACGTGGTGGAGTTCGCCGTGATGCTGAGCGGCGGATTCGGTGAGCCACTCGCGTACTCCCTACGCATTGAGAAGATCTTGGCGCACCGTCGAAGCGACTTCGACATCATCCACGACAACCAGTGCATGGGTCCGGGCATTCTGAAACTGCACAAAGAGGGCTGGCCGCTGCTCGAGACACTGCACCATCCGATCACCGTCGACCGTTCGATTGCCCTCGATCACGCCGATACGTTCTGGAAGCGCTGGGGTACGCGACGCTGGTTCGGATTCCTGCGAATGCAGGTGCGCACGGTGAAGCAACTGCCCGCGGTCCTCACGGTGTCGCACAACTCGAAGATTGACATCAACGCGCAGATGCAGGTGCCACTCGAGCGCCTCACCGTGGTACCCGTGGGCGTCGACCCCACCGTCTTTCGTCCCTACGACGACGTGGTCAAGAAGAAGGGCCGCCTCATGGTCACCACGTCGAGTGATGTCCCCATGAAGGGACTCGTGCCGCTGCTCGAAGCGATCGCGAAACTTCGCGTCGAACGTGAGATCGACCTGATCGTCATTGGTAAACCCCAGCCCAAGGGACGCGTCGCGAAGGCACTCGATCGACTCGGCCTGACTGACATCGTGACGACGATTACTGGCGTCAGCGACCAAGAACTGGCCCGTTTGTACGGCGAAGCAGAGCTCGCCATCGTGCCCAGCCTCTACGAAGGTTTCTCGCTGCCCGCCATTGAGGCAATGAGTTGCGGCGTCGCGGTCGTTGCGACGACCGGCGGGGCCCTCCCCGAAGTCGTCGGCGTGAGTGGTGAAACCGGTCTCCTGGTCGAGCCGAACAATCCCGACGCGCTCGTCACTGCGATTAGCACCTTGCTCGATGACCCCGAGCTGCGAGCGCGACTGGGAGCGGCGGGACGCGAGCGGGTGATCGAGCGCTTCACGTGGCAGGTGACCGCGAGGGGCACGGCCGCCTGTTACGACGCGATCCTTCGCGGTCTCCCGTTGCCCGAATCGATGACGTTCGACTGATGCTGACCGCGAAATACGACCAGTTGGGCCTCGAGAGCGGCGACAAGATTCTCGACCTCGGTTGCGGCTTTGGCCGTCACGCCTTCGAAGCGGCACGACGCGGTGCCGAGGTCATTGCGCTCGACGCCGGTCGTGACGAGGTTGAGGGCGTGAAGAACATGTTCGCGGCGATGGTCGCCGCCGGTGAACTCGACGCCAACGTGCTGCGCGCGGTGGCCGTGCAGGGTGACGCCTTGCACCTTCCCTTCCCCGATGCGACCTTTGATCGGGTCATCTGCTCGGAGGTCTTGGAGCACATACCTGACGACCTCGGCGCGATGCGAGAGCTGACGCGCGTCCTTCGACCTGGGGGCACCATGGCGATCACGGTGCCGCGCTTCGGACCGGAACTGATCAACTGGGCGCTCTCCGACGAGTACCACAACGTGCCCGGGGGCCACATTCGCATCTACCGTCGAAGAGTCCTCACCGAGCGTCTGCGCTCGGTGGGCATGAAGGACACGGGTCATCACTATGCGCACGGACTGCACAGCCCCTACTGGTGGCTCAAGTGCCTCGTGGGCACGACCAACGACGACCACAGGCTCGTCAAGCTCTATCACCGGCTCCTCGTCTGGGACATTATGAAGGCGCCGTGGCCCACGCGTTTCGCCGAACGGCTGCTCGGGCCCATGATCGGAAAGTCAATCGTGGTCTACCTCGTGAAGCCGACCGCCTCGTGACCACGACCATCGGCGCAGTTTCGGGCGTCCCCGGACTGTTGAGCGGTGAGGAAGTGGCTCGCACGGCGAGTCACCTCGCGTCGCTGCAGGTGCGCGACGGTCAGATTCCGTGGTTCCCCGGCGGGCACTGCGATCCGTGGAACCACGTTGAAGCGGCCATGGCCCTCACGGTCACGGGCTACGTTGACGAAGCCAAAGCGGCGTACCGGTGGCTCGCCGAGCACCAACTCGGCGACGGCAGTTGGTTCAACTACTACGTCGGCAACGCCGTGAAGGACGCCCGGCTCGACACCAACGTCTGCGCGTACGTGGCCGCGGGGCTGTATCACTACGTTGTGGCGACCGGTGACGTCGACTTTGCTGCGCAGTTGTGGCCCACCGTCGAGCGTTCGATTGAATTCGTGCTGCGTTGGCAACACGACGACGGTACCGTGGCGTGGTCGTTGGACGCTCTGGGGCGCTGCGAGTCCTACGCGTTGCTCACCGGCTCGTCGTCGATCTTTCACTCGTTGCGATGTGGCGTCGCGCTCGCCGAACGCCTGGGCTTTTCCAGACCGCAGTGGGAGTTGAGCGCGGGCCGTCTGGGCCACGCGGTCGCGCATCACCCCGGCGCGTTCGCACCGAAGAACGAGTTCGCCATGGACTGGTNNACTACCCGATCTTCTCCGGCGCGCTGACGGGCGAGCGCGGTGTTCGACGCATCAACGATGGCTGGGAACGCCACGTCATGGACGGCTACGGCGTTCGTTGCGTGTCAACGAGTGACTGGGTGACGGCTGCCGAAACAGCCGAGTGCGTGCTCGCGCTCGACGCACTCGGTCTCACTGGCCAAGCGCTCGAGCTCTTCAGTTTCACGAGACGACACCGCCGAGAGGATGGGGCGTACTGGACGGGCATCGCGTACCCGAGCGAAGTCACGTTCCCTGATCGAGAGACGACGTCGTACACGTCGGCCGCGATCATTCTCGCCGCGGACGCCCTGACGTCGTCGTCGCCGGCGTCGGGACTCTTTCGACACGATTCGTTGCCGATGCCACTGGATCTTGCGGAACCGGGCTGTCCTCTAACGAGCTAAGCGACGCGCGTCAGTGCACGCAGTGATCCCTGCTCGGCACGTTCAATGAAGTCGCCACCGTCGAGGGCCGCTCGAAAGATTTCGTAGGGAGGTCGCCCCCCATCCTCGGGATTGGGAAAGACGTCGTGAATCAGTAGAAGTCCACCGACGACGACCTTGGGCACCCAGGCTTCGTAATCGGCCCACGCGACGTCGTGGCCGTGACCGCCATCGATGAAGAGGACGTCGAGCGGTTGGGCGAAGTGCGCTGCGACCTGCGTCGACGGGCCGACGAGAGCGAACACCGTCGCTTCGAGTTGCGCGTCCGCAATCGTTCGCTGCCACGTGGGCAGCGTGTTGAGACGTCCGTCGACCGGATCGACGAGCGTGGGGTCGAAGTGCTCCCAGCCGACCTGATTCTCCTCGCTCCCGTGGTGGTGATCGAGTGAGTACAGCACCGACGACGAAGCTTCGGCCGCGGCACCGAGGTAGACCGCGGACTTCCCACACCACGCGCCGACTTCAAGCCATGTGCCGCGGTGTGCACGGTCGCCGTGCGCGTGCGACCATTCGTAGAGGGCCAGGCCTTCGTCACGGGGCATGAAGCCCTTGACGCTCTCGGCGTACGCGAGGAGTTCGTCGCGGCGACTCACGAAACGTTCACCACCAACGAGATAAGAGTCCAGAGACCGAGCACCGCGAAGATGAGCCCACCGCCCATGCGAATCCGATTGAGTGGAATGACCCGCTGGAGCGCCTTGCCGCCGTACGCACCGAGGAACGACACGGCTATGAGCGCAATCGAGGACGCGAGGAAAACCTCCAGGGGCTGGTGCAGCTTGGCTTCAAAGTTGGCGGCCTGAATCTGTGTCAAGTCGCCAAACTCACCAATGAAGATGACGACAAAGGCTGTCGTGATGGCCTTCCACTTCCCCCCCGCACTCCCCAGCGACGCTTCGCGTTCGCCCTTCTCCTCCTCCTTCGATTCAGGAACAAAGAGGAGGTAGGCGGCGCCACCGACAAAGAGCAGGCCGACGACGAGGTCCTTCCAATGCGCCGGAAAGAAGGTGAGCAGCGAGCCCGCCCCTACCGCGATGCCCATTTGGAGCACGAGGGCGGCCGAGCCGCCGAGAACAATCAACGCCGGCCGAGCCTTCGTGGCCATGATGACCGTCGCGACAAAGGTCTTGTCGGGCAACTCGAGGAGGAACATAAGGGCAAACACGCCCAGGAACGCCCCGACGGTCACGTCAAACTACTGAAGCTGTGCGCGCATTGCCGCGGAGAACGTGAGTCCAACGCGCATCCGTTCAATATTCTGCTGGACCGCCTTCTGTTCTCCCCCCAGCGAGTGCTCGTTGTGGAACTTTTCGATGACGTCGGCGAATGCGGGGTCGTTGATGTAGGTCCTCACACCGAAGGTGAGGTACGACAGCGTGTTCATCGGAAACTTCGCGAGTGCCTCATCCCAGCGGGCCGTCGCGAACTTCCATACCGCCGGACCGGACGCCGCGTTCGTCGACAACAGACCGATCAGGATCGACGCATCTTGACTGCGGAAGAAATGGAAGCACTTGTCCGCGGCGTCGAGCGCCACGCGCTCCTCATTGAACCCCATGAGCGCACGTTGATAGCGCTGTTCGTCCTGGGGGCTCGTGGCGTTGCTGTAACGATCGATGAAAGTCTCGTAGTCGCCAGGTCGGTCCTGGTTGGCGACAATGCGCAGAATTGCGTTGGCGAGGTCGCCAGGCATGTCGTTCGCTTCGAATCGCCGGACGGCCTCGGCCTTGATGGCGACGTCGTCACCGGTCGTGCCGAGCGTACTGAGCACGATGGCGCGCATCTGGGGCGTGAGTTCGCGTTCGCCCGGTGTTGGGTCCCAACCCAGTCGCTCGAACTGCGGTTCGAAGATAGAGCGTACGGTCTGGGCGAGCCCCGGTAACTTCTCGCTCGGCAACGCCCGATCGATGAAGTTGATCGCGGTCGCCAGCGTGCCCCACGGTGTGGGCTCGTCTTGGTTGCCGAGCCCGCGCGCAACGGTGAAGAACTGATCGGCACTGATTTGACTGGAGAAGAGTAGCGCCCAGCTGTCGGAGACCACGGTCGCGCGCTCGAGGGCGTCGAGTTCGTCCATGTGGTCAGCGAGAGCCGCGGTCTCCGCCACGCCGTAGCGCGAGCGGTAGTAACCCGGACCGCGTGCGTTCAGGACAACCGGTGGGTCGTCGGTCACGGCAACGGAACTGTCACCGAGCAAGTGCACCGTGGACGCGCCGCCCTTGAGCGAGCGTGTCATCACGGGGACCTTCCACGACGTGCCGATCGAGCTGGCGCCGGTCGTTGGTCCGTAGGCGAAGGGCAGTTGGGTGATCTCACCGTTCTCCAACGTGACGAGGGGGTAGCCGCCTTGGAGAATCCAGGTGTTCATCACGTCGCGCACGGGCTCCTTGGAGACCTCTTCGAGCGCGTCCCAGAGGTCCGTGGTGATCGTGTTGGCGTAACTGTGCTTGCGCAGGTAGTGGCGGATGCCGTCGCGATACACGTCGGCGCCGAGGTATTGCTCCATCATGCGAAGGACCGCGGCACCCTTTTCATAGGTGAGTCGGTCGAACATGCCGCGGGTGTCTTCGGGTGAGACGACCGTGTACTCAACGGGGCGCGTCGCGTGCAGTCCGTCGATCTCAAGGGCCAGGTCGCGCTCCGCGCTGAAGGTGACCCACACTTCCCACTGTGGACGAAACGCGTCCTGACAGAGGACTTCCATGAACGTGGCGAACGCCTCATTCAGCCAGATGCCCTGCCACCACTCCATGGTGACGAGGTCGCCGAACCACATGTGCGCAATCTCGTGCATGACGACCTTGGCGACGCGCTTCATCTCGCCGAGCGACGCCTTCGAAGGGTCAATGAGAAGGTCGGGCATGCGATACGTGATGCAGCCAAGGTTCTCCATCGCTCCCTGGGCGAAATCGGGAATCGCCACCATGTCGAGCTTGTCCCCGGGGTAGGGGATGTCGAAGTAGTTGGAGAAGAATCGCAAGGCGAAGGCGCCGGACTCCATCGCGAGTTTCGTGAGGTGACCGTTGCCAACCGGGTACACAATGCGCAGCGGTACACCGTCAACGTCGAGCGCGGCGGTCTCTTCGAAGGGGCCCACGATGAAGGCCACGAGGTAGGTGGACATCTTCATTGTCGGAGCGAAACTGACCGTGCGCTGACCGTTCCCGAGATCGGTGTCGGAGATGATCGCGGCGTTTGAGTATGCGGCGAGGTGGCTCGGCACGGTCAGGTTGACCTGATAGGTGGCCTTGAAGGCCGGCTCGTCCCAGCAGGGGAAGGCGCGACGGGCGTCGGTATTTTCGAACTGCGTGGTCGCAATGGTCTGCTTTACGCCCGACGGGTCGGTGAAGGTCGAACGGTAGAAGCCGTGGAGCTGATCGTTCAAGATTCCGTTGAAGGCAATCTCGACCACGGCGTTCCCGATTGGAAGGGCCGTGTCGAACAGGAACGTGGCCGTTTCATAGGTCTCATCGAAGACAATGTCGTTCGATCGGTGCGCCGTGCCACCCACGGTGACGGTCGCGGCGCCCAATTCGAGCTCAATCGCGTTCAGTTTCAACTCGTGGAGCGGTTCAGCGATCGCCACGTCGATCTCCACGCGTCCCGCGAAGGTGGCCGCATCGAGATTGGGTGTCAGGTAGATGCGATAGGCCGAGGGGACGACACGACGATCGAGGCGATACGGGTTTGTTTCAGTTGTCATATATCTCAACCCTACGGGAATTTTCACTACGCTCGCTAGGTGACAGATACCCCCACGCCCGTGTCACTTCGCGTGAAGCCAGGTCCGAATCGGCTCGCAGTGACCGGCATTGGCAACGCCATGCTCGACATTATTTCGCAGGACTCAGATGAGGTGTACGCGAAGCTCGGTCTCGTAAAAGCGGCCATGTCGCTGATCCAAGAGAACCAGTTGGACACCTTCTTCGACGCCATGGGCATGACCATCCAGATGTCCGGTGGATCGGTCGCCAACTCCATCGCCGGTGTGGCCGCGCTCGGCGGCACGTGCGGCTACATCGGCAAAGTGGCCGATGACGATTTCGGCCGAATCTTCACCCACGACCTCAAATCCATGGGCGTCGAACTCGATCTCGCGATCGCGGCGGCCAACGAGGGCGCGACCGGGCGCTGTCACGTCTTCATTACCGACGACGCCCAACGCACAATGGCGACGTACCTCGGGGCGTCGAACCAGTTGCACGTCTCGGATATCAACGAGACCCTGATCGCCCGTTCTGAGATTACCTACGTGGAGGGCTACCTCTTCGACCTGCCGCCGGCGAAGGAGGCGATCCGCAAGGTCGTGAACTTCGCCCACGACTACGACTCGATGGTCGCGCTGTCGCTCTCGGACATGTTCTGCGTCGATCGGCACCGTCGCGACTTCCTCGACCTCGTCACGAACGACGTTGACGTGCTGCTCGCCAACGAGACCGAGATCTGTTCGCTCTTCCAAGTGACGTCCCTGGATGCGGCCTTCGCGAACCTCGAAGAGCTGGGCGTCTTGGCCGTGGTCACCAGAGGTCCCGTGGGTGCTGACGTCTTGACCGTGACGGGCGTGGTCACCGTGCCGGCCCACGAGGTTGAGCACGTCATTGACCAGAACGGTGCCGGCGACATGTTCGCGTCCGGCTTCCTCTACGGACTCGCCCTCGGGGCCGACCCAGTTGAATCGGCGCAACTCGGCTCACTCTGCGCGGGCGAGATTATTTCGCATCTAGGCGCCCGACCGGAGAACGATCTCGAAGAGTTGGCGATCGAAGCCGGACTTTTGTAGTTAGATTCCCTGCGCGTCGAGGATCGCGTCGAGCTCGCGGGTGTGCACCGTCTCCCACTTGACCCACGCAATCGCGACGGGAATGCAGGCCAACAGCATTAACGCGTCGCCCCCGATCCACATGATCGCGCCCCCGAGGTGGATGTTGTTGAGGATGGACGTTGACGTTGATCCGACCGGGGCCATCGCTCGATACGCCGGGAAGGGCGTGTGCGATGACATGACGAGTGCGAGTCCCGTGAAGGTGTCGACGGGCACCGCGGCCATGACAAAGACGAGGCGTAGTCCCCGATGAATCTTCGTGCCGCGCTCGAGCCCGAAGACGACGCGAAAGAAGAGGTAGCCCACCACGAGGAAGCCAATCTGCTCGAAGTGGTGTACCCACTCGTGCTCCATCATCAGATTGAACAGTCCGGTCAAGTGGGTGAGGGGAATGAAGATGAAGTAGGCCGCGAAACCAAAGAGCGGTTGCGTGATCGTCGTCATCACCCGTCCGTCGAGGACCTGGCGAAGTCGCGACGACCCGGCCTCGTAGGCGAGGTCCAACGGTGCGCTCAGGGCAAAGAGCGGGGCCGCGACCATGATCAACAAGAGGTGTTGGATCATGTGGTCACTGAAATACTCCATGTCGAACGTACCGATGACGGACTGCGTCGCCAGAAACGTCACGATGAGTCCCGCGATGAAGGCCGTCGTTCGACGTGAAGACCATCCCACGGCGCGTTGCGCGGCGAACATGTAGAGCACCAAAGCACCGAACAACAAGAGGAGCGGCAAAACGCCGAGGTGCCACTGATTCCAGTCATGCCACGAGAACTGCTGGTGCGACGTGGACGACATGGCTGGCACGCTGCAATTGTAAGACTGGATTTGGGAACGTAAACGCGCTGGGTAGGATGTCCCCGTGAAGTCGAAGTATTTTTCTCGTCGGGCGCTGGTGCTCCATCTGGCGCTCGTCGTATGGGTCGCCATGTGCCTGGCGGCGGCGTGGTGGCAGGTTGATGAGGCGATCCTTGGCAACTCGCTCAGTTATCTCTACGCCATTGAGTGGCCGTCCTTTGCGGTGCTCGGCATCTTTGGTTGGTACTCGTTGCTGAATATGGAGAAAATCACCGAACACCAGGAGAAGGCCCGTAAGGAGTACGAGGAGAAGATGCGCGCGGAGGCGCAGATCGCGCGCCAGGTCGACGACGACCCCGAGGATCCCGCAATGACGGCCTACAACGACCATCTGGCAGAGATCGCGACTCGTCCCAAGAAGCGTCTCTGGGGTCATTAGTGGATACAGCATTCCGGCGTTACCGGGTCATGTCCTTCGTGACCGGCACGACGCTCCTTACGTTGTTCGTTACGTTGTTCCTCCACACCGTCGATTTCACGTTCTGGAAGCACATCAAGATCTTCGTGGACGTCGTTGGCATCGGTCACGGCATCGTGCTGTATCCGCTGTACATGATCATGTGCTTCAACATGGTGTTGAAGTTCCACCTCAACCTCGCGTTGCTCCTGCTCATGCTCTTCGCCGGCTTCGTCCCGGGGCTCGCGTTTTATCTTGAGTACCGCATGCGACTACGCCTCTACCCGAACGGACTTCCCGCGAAATGACGAGCCCCTGGTTGGAGCGTCGGGTAATCGCCTTCGCCCATCAGGGTGGTTCGTTCGAGGGACCGTCGTCGACACTCGCCGCAATTGAACGCGCACTCGCCGCCGGGGCGACCGCCGTTGAGCTGGACGTCCACGCGACATCGGATCGCCAGATTGTCGTCTGTCATGACGAGACCGTGGATCGAACGACGAACCATCACGGTGCGATCGCCGAACTAACGCTCGCCCAGTTGCGCGAAATGGATAACGCCTATTGGTGGGTTGAGGGTGCGACGGTGACGCCGGATCAGCCCGACCAAGTGTACGTGGAGCGCGGACGCGCACCCCAGGAGCGAGCGCTCGGCATCGTGACGCTCGAAGAGGTCGTCGAGCGGTTCCCCGACGTGTTATTGAATCTCGACCTCAAACGGACCGACCCCGACGTTGAACCCTACGAGGAGTTGCTGGCGAACGAACTTCGTCGCCTCGATCGTCTCAGTTCGGTGATCGTCGCATCGTTCCACGATCGTGCCCTGCAGAGGTTTCGAACCGTTGCGCCGAGCGTCGCGACGAGCGCCGCCACCGGCGAAGCTGCGACCTTCTACTTCTCAATGCTCGAGGGCGTGGCGAGCGTCCCGCCAATCGCGGCCTTCCAGGTACCGGCGAGCTACGGCGATGTGACCCTGGTCGACGAGCGATTCGTCCAGACCGCGCACGACGCGGACATCGCGGTGCACGTATGGACGATCAACGACACCGACGAAATGCGCCAACTGCTCGATCTCGGCGTGGACGGACTGATCAGCGACCGACCGACGCCGTTGGCCCAGGTGCTAAAGGAACGGGGCTGCGCGTGGGACGGTGTGCTGTAACGAGACGGGCTTAGCCGCGCCCGCAGTTCGGCTTTTTGCCGTGGTTGGCCTTCTTCTTTGCGCGTAGTTTGCGCTTATTCGTCCGCTTCGACATAGGTGACAATGTTACTAGGTAGAAGGCCGGTCGAGCCAAACGGGAGACAATCGTGGAAGTCCTTGGGTACAACGAAGTTGTCTTCGGCGAATTGGTCGTCGTCGCGACCCCGATCGGGAATCTCGGCGATATCTCGCGTCGGGCCCTCGAACTGCTGACCAGTGCCGACGTGGTCTACTGCGAGGACACCCGACACTCGAGGACGCTCTTCAGCGCGCACGGTATTCCCGTGAAGGGTCGCCTGCACTCGTTGCACGAGCACAACGAGGTCTCCCAGTGCGAGGACATCGTCGCACGGGTTCGCGAAGGACAGGTCGTCGTCCTGATCAGTGACGCCGGAACACCGGGCATTAGCGACCCGGGCAGCCGTGTGGTGGCCGCCGTCGCCGAGGCCGGG
>PLZP01000127.1:18111-20379 GCA_003152215.1 Acidimicrobiaceae bacterium
GCGTCTTTCGACCACGCTGAACGAGTTGAGCGTGCACTTCGCCGATCGGCGCGTCGCGGTTGTACGAGAGATCACCAAGTTTCATGAGGAGGTCGTTCGCGGCACGGTGCGCGAAGTCGCCGATATCTTTGGCGCTCGCGACGTGATGGGCGAGATCGTGGTGGTCCTCGCGGGCGCACCGGCGGCACTGGCGGTCGATGACGAGACCGTTCGTGCGGCACTCGTCGATCAAATGGCGAGCGGACTGAGCGTGCGCGACGCGGTCTCCTACGTGGCCGATACCTTGGGTGTCGCGCACCGCTCCGCGTACCAGCTCGCGCTCCAACTGCGGGCGAGTGAAGGTTCGTAAGAAAGTAACCTTTCCCAATGGGTCGCTTCTACATCACCACTCCCATCTACTACGCCAACGACGCTCCCCACGTGGGGAGCGCCTACACGACGGTCAACGCTGACGCGCTGGCTCGGTGGCACCGCCTGATCGGCGACGAGACCAAGTTCCTCACCGGAACCGACGAGCACGGCCAGAAGGTCGCCGACGCCGCCACGAAGAGCGGCTTTTCTCCTCACGAGTGGACGGACCGCACGTCGGCCCGCTTCCTCGAAGCCTGGGACGCACTCGGCATCCAGTACGACGATTTCATCCGCACGACCGAGCCTCGCCATCACGAGAGCGTCCAGAAGTTCCTCGGGGCCATCTACGACAACGGCTACATCTACAAGGACGTTTATCAGGGCCTTTACTGCGTGAGCTGCGAGGACTACTTCACCTTCGAATCGAGCGACGACGGCCGGTGCCCGATCCACGGCACGGTGCTGACCGAGATGGAAGAGGAGAACTGGTTCTTCAAGTTGAGCGCCTTCGAGGACCGTCTGATTGAGTACTTCGACTCGCACCCGGAGTTCGTGACGCCCGAGACCAAGCGCAACGAGGCCTATTCGTTCATCAAGAGCGGCCTGAAGGACATCTCGATCACCCGCACGTCGATCTCCTGGGGCGTGCCCGTGCCCTGGGACGAGCGACACGTGTTCTACGTCTGGTACGACGCGCTGATCAACTACCTCACCGCCATTGGCTACGGCCGCGACGACGACGAGGTCGAGAAGTGGTGGCCGCACTCGCACCACCTGATCGGCAAGGAGATCATCCGTTTCCACTGCGTCTGGTGGCCCGCGATGTGCATGGCCGCCGGTCTCGAGCCGCCGTCGCACGTGCACGTAGGTGGGTGGTTGCTCATCGGGGGCCAGAAGCTCGGCAAGACCATGGCCGCCAACGGTGGCCTCAAACTCACCGACATCGCGCCGATCACTCTGATCGACGAGTTCGGTGTCGACCCCCTTCGCTACTACCTGTTGCGTGAGACGGCACTCGGCAACGACGGAGAGTTCTCACTCGAGGGGATCCTCTCGCGCTACAACACCGACCTCGCGAACAACCTCGGCAACCTGGTCGCACGCGTCACGACGGTCGTGAACTCCAAGTGCGGCGGCGTCGGACCGGTGCCGCGTCCGGACTCGAGTCTTCGCGCCGACGCCGAAATCGCGCTCAGTGAGTCGGTCGCCGCGTGGCAGCGCTTCGCACCCCAGAGCGCGCTCGAAGCGACGTGGCGCCTCATCGGATCGACCAATGCCTACCTCGAGCAGCACGCCCCGTGGAAGATGGAGCCCGGCGACGCGCTCGACGCGGTCATGGGCGACGCGCTGGAGGCGATCCGACTGGTCGCCGTCCTCAGTTCCCCGGCGATGCCCGCGGTGTGCGACGAGATCTGGCGTCGAATCGGTCTCGACGGCTCTCCCGCCGACCAGATCCTCGAGAAGAGCGGCGTCTGGGGCCGTTACCCCGGTGGGCGAACCGTGGTGAAAGGCGACCCGCTCTTTCCGCGAATGAAGAGCGACGAGTGAGTCACTGGAGCGACGCGCACTNNGGACCGACGCGCACTGTCACCTCCAGGACCAGTTCCTCTCGGGCGAGACGCACGTCGCGGCTAACGCGCTCGCGACCCTCGAACGGGCGTTCGACGCAGGAGTTGACCGGGTCGTGGTCATCGGCACGGACGCAACGACGTCGCGCGAGGCCCTGGCGCTGAGCGACCTCGAGAGTCCCGTCGAGATCTACGCGACCGTCGGTCTGCATCCCCATGAGGCGTCGAGCGACCTCGCCCCGATCGAGGCTCTGGCCCGCACCGGACACGCCTGACTCGTGGGCATCGGCGAGTGCGGGCTCGACTACTACTACGAGCACTCGCCCCGGGGCGCACAGCGCGAGGCCTT
>PLZP01000005.1 GCA_003152215.1 Acidimicrobiaceae bacterium
ACCCGGACACAACGCGACGACTCGCTACGCTCATTGACGTTCAGGTCGATCGGCTCGCCGAGATGGTGCAGAATCTCCTCGACATGAGCCGTATCCAAGCCGGCGTACTTCGGCCACGTTGTTCGGCCTCGTCGCTTAAGGACCTCGTGGCCGCCGTCGTCGACGAACTCGCCCCGCGCGGTTACGACTTGGCCACGGAGATCTCCGATGACTTACCCCCCATCAACGTTGACGTCGTGCTCATAAGTCGAGTACTCGCCAACCTGCTTGAAAATGCCATTCGGCACAGTCCGAAATTCGCACCGATCACGGTGCAAGCGGCGTTAATTGGACAACATGTCATCGAGGTGACGGTGACAGACAAGGGTCCAGGAGTTAGCAAGCACCGTCGTCACGAGATTTTCGAGTTGTTTGCCCGGCGCAGCGACGACGCTGGCGCCGGACTTGGGCTCACGATTGCAAAGACCTTCATCGAAGCACACGGGCAACGTATCTGGGTAGAGGATGCACCCGGGGGCGGTGCCAAGTTTTGCTTCACCCTTCCGGTAGCTGCCAACCTTTCTGAGGAGACACGTTTTGCCGCGAATTCTCATAGTTGATGACGACCCCGATTTACTGGGTGTGTGTCGTGTCGGGCTGGAAGCGATGGGCCACACTCTTCGAACTGCAGAATCCGGTGAAGAGGGACTCGTCGAAGCGGCGGTCTATCCTCCAGATGTCATTGTCCTGGATCTTGGGTTACCCGACCTCGATGGTCTCGAAGTGTGCAAGAGGATTCGCAGTTGGAGCAGTGTTCCGATAATTGTGCTCTCCGCCGACGGATCGGAGGACCGTAAGGTGAGCGCCCTCGAAGAGGGGGCTGATGACTATATGACAAAGCCGTTTGGAATGCGTGAACTCAACGCGCGACTCAACGTTGCTCTTCGACATCGCTCAACTGAAGGCAGTGAACAACCTACTGAGATCGTCGTCGGACCACTCCGTCTGGATCTCGTACATCATGAAGCGACTTTCTCCGATCAGCATCTTGATCTTGCCCCCAAAGAGTTCGATTTTCTCGCGTACCTCGCTCTCAATGTTGGCAAGGTCTGTACACGACGCATGATCTTGGAGAACGTATGGGGACCTGGCTACGGTAATGAGCTGCACTACTTGAAGGTGTATGCGTATCGACTTCGTCGCAAATTGAACGACGAAGATGGCAAATTTCTTCAGAGCGAACCGTCTGTTGGATATCGATTAGTCGAGCAGTGACTTCGTCGGTTGGCGAACTGGTCATTCACCTGAATGGCAACACGGGGTCACTGCGGTTCGCTACGTTGGCCAAGATTCTTGCTCAATGTAGATTCAGAGTCGAACTGCTCTGCCTTAAAAGTCCCCCGAAAGAGTAGCGGTCGACCCATTAGAAGTGCTTTTGACACTCCAGGTGTCTCCGGTAACCGAGTGTGGCGTTCCGGACAAAGTCCATAGAGCAGTCACCTCGTCGTTTGAACGTCCGGCCGACACCGACGGACCTTTCAACGTCCACGTGTAGGTGACGATGCCTCTTGAAGTCTTATGGCTCTCTTTCAAATCTATGGGAAAGTTATCAGTCATATTTGACTCTTTGAGTCCACTCGTTTGAATGACTTGAATCGTGATCGTCAGAGCAGTGATTGGATCGACGTTAGATATCGACAAGGATTCACTGCCCGAGAAGCTATTTGGTTTGTTGGTACTGGCGACAACCGTGACGCCGTTGGAAGGCAAGGTGGTCGTCGTGGCAGTCGGCATGGAAGTGGTGGTGGACGTGGTCGTGGACGTTGACGTGGTCGAGGTTGTCGTAGGTGACGTGGTCGTCGTTGGAGAAACAGTGGTCGTCGTTGTCTCCGCATTGAAAGTAGTGGTAGTCGTCATATTTGGTGTGTTGGCTTTGTCTGCCCCATCACACGCGTTCGGTGTGCCAAAAACGACCGGAGTCGCTCCGACAGGCGCTGCCACGAGAACATTGCCCAATCCATCAATACTGATACTAAAATAGGTACTCGTCGGAAATGACTGTAGGTAAGGATTTGTCGAATTTGTCAGGAGAATCGGAGTCACCGTAGGCAATCCACCCGTCTGCACGTTGTACGCCTGCACTGCGGTTTCAACCGATGTCGCATCGGCCCTACATGTCGCAACGGCACTTTGAGCTGCGATTCCTCCCACGGCAAAGACTACGACGGACGCGAGTACACCGAGTACCGCAATCACGATCAGAAGTTCAAGGAGTGTGAAGCCTTGAGCCGTCTGGAATAAGTGACGGTAGAGTCTCAACTCCTCTGGAGAGTTAATCCGGAGTCGTCTAAGTCTTGGCATTGATCGATTGTATTTCCACTGTTTGATAATCCCGGTCATTTCGGAACGGTTCCTCAAGGATGCGAAAGTAACGGCCAACGTCCTTGCCCTGTTTGCAATACGCTTCTGGAAGCCGTTGCGTCGATCGCCATTTGATGCCGCAAGCTGAAATCTAAATCTGTAGCCCGACTTAAGAGTGAGCACTGATGCTGCTCGAATTTGGGGAAGAAATTCGCCGGGCACTCTGATTGAATCGGGCTCACAATGGGCTTCAAATTTCCCAAGTCGCTCGCACGCAGCAGATCCGGGCGGGTTAAGTCACAGGTCATCGCTACGTTGGCGTCATGACTTCATCAGGTTCGTTCCATAAACTCATTGAGTACGAGTCAGTGACTGGGTGTGCAACCGGGTGTGCAAGACCTACGACAAGGGAAGTTGGGCGTTTCGACATCGAACGACTACCGATTACCACGGTTCCCCCGCCACCAAGTTCGAAGGCCCAGGCACAGCCTGGGCCTTCGAACTGTCTGGAGCTGATTACGCGGGCAATCGACCGACAATACGGGCTCGGAGTTGGGACGCTTGATTTGCGATCTCGGTCACGAATCTGCTGAAGATGGAATCAGCGGGTACGCGTCACTGGCGTGTATTCCATGATTACCTCTATGGCGTATACTCTTGGTAGCATTGAAGTATGAAAATAAGCATGAGTTTGCCTGAAGAAGACGTCACCTTCCTCGACGCGTATGCGAGCGAGAAAGGACTGCCATCGCGCTCCGCAGCACTCCATAAGGCTGTTCGACTGCTCAGAGCGACGGGTCTCAGCACCGCCTACGAAGGCGCGTGGGCCGAGTGGTCAAATGAGGATCAGGAACTCTGGGAACCCACCGCGACAGATGGCTTGCACTAGTGCGCCGAGGTGAGATTCACGTTGTCAACCTAGAACCCGCGAAGAGTGGAGAGGCGAACAAGCGTCGACCCGCCGTCATAGTCAGTAACGACGGAGCGAACGTTGCTGCCGAACGATCTCGCCAAGGAGTCATCACCGTCGTGCCGGTGACTTCGAACATTTCACGCGTCTACGCATTTCAAGTTCTGCTTCCGGCAAACTTGACCGGGCTGGAGAACGACTCCAAGGCACAGGCAGAGCAAGTCCGGTCCATTTCTGTGGAGCGAATTGGAAACGCGATTGGAGTGGTCCCTCAAGATTTGATGGCTCAACTCGATGAGGCACTTCGTCTCCACCTTGCGCTCTGACGCCTGAGGTGGGATTCGTTTACGGCATCCTTCGTCGTGAATATCAACTAGCGGGAGTTAGCAGCGCGATCAGGGGTCGCCCAGTCGACAATTGCCCGTACCGAGTTGGGACGCGTTGATCCTGGTTTTGAATCAGTGCTCCGCATTCTCGCTTCGGTGGGACTAGAACCAAGAATCCAACTCATTCTCGTGTGTACGTAGTCCGATATCGCCCGGATCCACATAGCTGCGGCGTGGAAAGAGTGATGGAATTTCTAAAACGGGAGCGTTGTCAACCAATCGAGAAGTACCATTCTCAGGAGTGTTCAACTTGGCGCAACGGCCCAAGGTCGCTAGGACGAGGGGTTGGCTCGCGGCTGACACCTCGCGTTTACGGCCTTGATTCGATAAATCAAGGATGGAGTACGCGTGCGACCTTTTCTCATAACTCGGCTACTACGGCCGGTATTGATTCCTCTCGTCCTGAGTGGACTGCTCGTCGTGAGCGGTCCCACGTCGGCTTCTGACGCGGCCACCCCGGCGAGGGGTGCGCTCACTTCCTCGGGTGCCGTCGTCGGCAAGTGGCAATTAAGTAGTTGTCGCGCCGAGATTATTCAAGGCACTCAGATGGTGTTTATGGCGTTTGGACCTTCAAAGAAGTTTCCCGCCGTCACCATCTCGTCAACCGTCTCGCCGCCCGTTGGTGGCACTTCGAATCTTGCGACGTCGAATGATTATGTGGTCTCGTTTTCGTCGAGCTCCACGACGTATTGGGACTCCGGACGGTCATATTATGCACCGGGACCAGCGCGCGTTGGCGCAGGGACACTCTCCATCGTCAAGAACTTCACGTCGGGGACGATGACCACCACAATGGAGAGACCTGGCGCTGCGTCAGTGAAACCTGTTCACTTGGTCGTTTCGTGGAGTCACTGTTCGTTCACCATTCCACCGGTGGTGCCACCGGGTAGTTCTGGCTAGATCGAGGGACCACTCATTGAAGGATCGTCCTGCTTGACCGACGAGTCCCACTCGACAGTGTCCCGACTCCAAGTTCTAAT
>PLZP01000048.1 GCA_003152215.1 Acidimicrobiaceae bacterium
GTTGCGCTGACCGGTTGAAACCGCCGTCATATTTTTAAAATCAATGTCGATCCACCGAAGACCTAAGAGTTCGCCAAGCCTCATGCCTGTGGCAAGGGCAAGATTCAAGAAGGCCTCCATCGGCGTGTCCTTGGCCGCCTGAAGCGCCGATAGAAGTTCTTCCTTCGACCAAGGAAGACGAACCTGAGTCTTGTCGAACTCACCCTGCTTAGCCTTCTGAGTTCGTGCAACAGGGTTGGAAGGCACCAATTCGTGACGCATTGCGGTCGCGAAGACCTTGCTTAGGGCAACCCGAACGTTGTTCACCGTGCTAGCTGAATGGTCCTTGCGAAGTTGGCTGAAGAACAACTCCAATTCCTGAGATCGGACGTCTGAAAGGCAACGACTTCCAAATATCGGAAAGGCGTGCTTTCGCAAATTTCGGAAGTAGCCGTCTCGAGTTCGATCAGATATCCGATCATTTCCGTTGAGGAAGACTTCTGTTGCGTATTTCTGAAGAGTCTGACGGGGACCGGCGACGAGCATCTGACTTTGACGAAGGACGAGTAATTCACTGTGCCGACGCCTCGCTTCGCTCTTTGATTCGCATTTCCTCGAGACGTAGCGCGTCTTTCCTTTAGAGGTCTTCCCCACGGGTACCTTTACTAACCATTTTCCTGACGCCAATTGAGAAATGGATCCGTTACCCCTGAGAGCGCGCTTCATCGGATCCGTAGCCTCTGCGATTGTCGCTCTGCACGGGCCAGGTCTTCACTGTTCTGCACGAACTGCCTAATTGCACCTGCCGGGATTCTTGCCTTGGAAGTGGGGTAGACAGCCAGAAGCTCTCCGGATTTCATAAATGCGTAGACGGTGCTTCTGGACAACGAAAGCAAATGGGCAGTCTCAGAAACTGAGTACAGGAGTTTGGTTAGACCGATTGTCGGAGGGTTGGTCGTTGCCATAGTGGAGGAATCTCCTACTTCATAAGTCATCGCCGGCGCACCTTGCGCCGAATCCCTTCCACTTGGATATGTAAATTTTACCGGCGAATGTGTCACAACGTCCAACAATGTGCGAGGACTTTCGATGGTGTGCGCGACGAAGTCGGGGGGCAATCTCACAAGTGAAAACTGGGAGCAACAATTGATTGATCGCAGCCGATAAGTGTTTCGATAAGTGCATCGGCCCGAATGGCCGAGCATGTTTGGTGTCACTAGGAGCCTCCATTTTCTAGGCCCTAGTTGAAGATGTGGTTCGTGCGGCTGGAGGGATTCGAACCCCCGACCCTCGGTTCCGTAGACCGATGCTCTAATCCGCTGAGCTACAGCCGCAGTGTTACAGACCTTCCATCGTAGCCGAACGACCTCTAATGAAACCCCTTGCACGTAAGTACCATGCCTCTATGACCCACTCATTCTCTGACGACCTCCCCGAACTTCTCGACGCAGTTGAGGGTCCGATGGTGGAGATACGCCACGACCTGCACGCACACCCGGAACTGGCGTTCCAAGAGCACCGCACCACGCAGTTGATCCGTGACCGACTGGTTTCGCTCGGTTGGGAACTGCAGTCATGTCCCACCGAAACCGGCGCGGTGGCGCTCCTTCGTGGCGCCAAGCCTGGAAAACGCGTCATGGTGCGCGCCGACATCGACGGGCTGCCCGTCGTCGAAGAGAACCATCTCTCCTACGCCTCGGTGTACGACGGCGTGATGCACGCGTGTGGACACGATGTCCACACCGCGGGGTTACTTGGCGTTGCCGACCTTTTGACGCGACGCCAAGAGGAGTTGAGTGGCGAATTCACACTCCTCTTTCAACCGGCCGAAGAGGCCCTCGGCGGTGCGACCGCGATGATTAATGGCGGTGTCCTGCGCGACAATCCGGTCGACTTCGTGATTGGCGCGCACGTGTCATCACTCGCGCCACTTGGATTCGTGGGCACCAAGCCAGGCGTCATGATGAGCGAAGCAGCGTCGTTATCAATTCACATCTCGGGCAAGGGCGGTCACGGGGCCATGGCGTCGGTTGAAGGCAATGTCATTCTCGCCGTCAGTCACCTCGCGCCACGACTTGGCGAAGTCATCGACGGACTCGTCTTCGAAGGAACCAACTGCGCCTGTTCGGCCGGCGTAATCAGTGCCGGTACCGCGATGAACGTCGTCCCGCGCCACGCAGTTCTACTCGGCACGCTTCGGACCTTCACCACCGACCAGCGTGTCGAGGCACTCGCACGACTCGAGGGTTTGCTGCGTGAACTTGAGGCGATGTTCGTGGTCTCGTGCTCGCTTGAACTCATGGGCTTAGCTCCCGCGGTCGTCAACAACGCAGCCGTGTTCGAACAGGTGATGCAGTCGGCCAAGAAAGTTGTTGGCGAGAGCGGCTTCATGACGATTCCGCCATTCACACCCAGTGACGATGTCTCAGAGTTCATGAACCGGGTACCGGGCTGTTACATGTTTATTGGCGGCGCGATGGCCGATGGGTCAAGCGGCATGCACCACAGTCCTGACTTCAACGTTGACGACGCCTCGTGTCGAATTGTGGCCGGTGTCCTCGCGCAAAGCGCGGTCGACCTCGCTCAGTTGTAGAAGAGTTTGGCGGCGCCTTTGATGGATGCTTGGTTGCCGTTAATGACAACCCGATACGGTGTTTCACTGAACAGCGTCGGTGTCACACGACGGGCGTTACCACCGGCCAGGTGCACCGTGTTGGCGCCAAACTCGCGCACGAAACCATCGACAGCCAGGACGAGCAACTCACCCCAGTGTTCCTCGTCCATGGACCGCGAGTGCTCGCCAATCGTCTGGTCGTAGGTCTTGCCTCGAACGAAGATCTCAGCACCGACGTCACGGATTGTCTTGAGCTGTCCGTCAATCGCCAGAGCAATGCCGAGACCGGTGCCCAGGGTGAGGACCAACTCGACGCCCTCGCCGTCGATCGATCCGAGGGCCGCCAACTTGGCGTCGTTGACAATCCGCACGTCACGACCGGTGACTTCGCACAACTTGGCCTGGAGTTCGTAGCCGCGCCACTCCTCCTCGAGTTCGGGATCGACGTCAGTCGTGACGCCACCGGGACGAGAGAGGTTGCCCGGACGCACCACGCGGCCGTTCGAGAACTCCCCCGGAAAGCCAATGCCGACGCGGGGACATTTGGTGCCTTCGATGCGTTCGTCCAGGGCCTCAATCAAACGATCGGGGGAACAGGGATACGGGGTCGGGCGACGACGCACTCCTTCAAGGAGCTCGCCGTGAATATCGACGTGACAGAACTTGACGTTGGTCGCACCAATATCGACGGCCAGAATCTGATCTTCGATAGGTATTCGCGGCGGAGCCATCGGTAAAGCGTAGTTAGCCCACGCGCACCCCTCTGACGCGGAGTCGGCGACTCGACCACCACGGCGTGAGTCGAACACTGAAGACCGGTCGGTGTCCAGCGATCACGGCGCCCGTGCCGGGCGGCCGCCGGCGCAGCGGGACGGTCGGCGGAGCGTCCTTGCGCGATTCGAAGAGTTCGGGAAGGTAGTGGCTGACCGACGGGTCAGCGAGCCCGCCCATGACGAGTCGCGTCGTGTGATTATTAACAATCGTCGACGCGCGGGCGCCCCAGCGAGCCTTCAATTGGGCGAAGTCTTGCAGGACCGTCACGAGGGTCACGTTCAGTCCACTCACCGTTGCGGCCATTTGATCGAGCTCGTCGAGCGACGCGACGGTGGCCGCCTCGTCGAGCATGAGAAGGAGTCGCCGTGGCGCGCCCTCGTCGACTCGACGCTGCTGCTCCTCGAGGATCATTCGCAGTGCGCCCCGAAACAGTGGTTCGTAATGTCGCTGTTCGCCACGAGGGCTGCAGAGGAAGAGGGTATTCGGACCGTCGACAACCGAACGAATGTTGGCGAGCGGTTGGCGAAATCGCCACGGCATCAACATGGTTTCAGCAGTCGTCAACACACCGTCGAGCGTCTTGGGGTCGTGGGCCAGAAACGCCTCGAGGACCATAGCGGCGTCGCTCGTCGCGTTCAGGTCGAGCCAACCCTCGAAGTCACGGGTTTCGATCGCCCTCGCAACGTCGAAGATGTCACGCGACCGTTGGAACGCGAGCATGAGCAGGGCGCCAACGAGTTTCGTCGCCAATGAGTTCCAGAATTCGGTGTCGCTGCGGTCCGAGGAACCACTCGTCAAGTCACGTGCGACGCGCAATGCGTGACGGAGCGTCGTCACGCCCTCAAGTGGATTCCAGGTGAGGCCGTCATCGCGTCCGGGCTCGAGCACCTGCACGGAGCCGAGTGTGCCTCGCCAGTCTCTCGTGGTCGCGATGACATCCCTCTTCACGCTGGTGACCACGAGCGCGTCTCGCCAACGCAACAAGGAAGGGATTACGAGTGACGTGGTCTTCCCCACCTGTGTCGGTCCGACGATGAGGAGCGAGCTGCGCGGAGCGAGCGAGACCTTTGGACCGACGCCGAGATCGTGGAACGTTCGTCGACCGAGCGACGGACGATCGTTCACGCCGTGGCGATTCTCATCGCCCGGTCGGTGTCGATGAAGGTGACATCACGGCCATCGGGACGGAAACGAACGATGGAGCGATGCGGTCCATAGCGAACGAGCGCCGCGCCCTTGGGAAGAGCCGCGAGGTACCGCTCCTCGCGGGTGTGCAGACCGAGCGCGGAGGCCATCTCTCGGGCTTCGTCAGGCGGTTGTCGAAACAGCCAGGCCGTCTCGCATTCGCGCAGCAGGCCCTGCGCACGCTCGCGGTGCGCGGATCCGGCGTCGCCAACCGCCGCCACGTCAGTCCAGCGATGCAGCACCAGTACATGACTCAGTCCTTTCGCGCGAGCGAGCTTCCACGAACCCTGCAGCCAGCGCAGCGCGGACGAATCGGACATGAGAGCCCACGCCTCGTCGAGTACGAGGTAGCCCAGCTCCTCTTCGACTGCGACCACCTGCTGGGCCGCCGCGACGGCACTCAGGGCCGCCACCGCGAAGGAGTTTGAAGACCACTGCGCAGAGAGATCGATTACGACGAGGCGGCCCGTGAACACGATTGGCTCATCGTCGCCGTCAAACAGCCCGGCCAGGTCACCGTGAATGAATCGGTACAGCGTGAGCGCCAGGGAACGTTCGGGCGTCATCGACGCAGAGGTCAGATGGGGATGGAGAAGCTCAAAGAGCGAGCGAAGCACGCGCGTCGGTCGCGGCGTGGCCAATCGACTCCAGACTTCATCCAGCGCATAGTGCTGATCACTCTTGAGCGAGCCGCCCTGCGCGCTGGCGAGCAGGGCACGAAGTAGATCGCGACTCTCGCGGTCGTTCGGCGCGAAGGGATTGCACCAGCCGTCACGGCCGAGGGCGAGGGCCACCACGCCGTGGCTCCGAGCGAGGAAGGCGTACTCCCCCTTCGGGTCGATGACGACCACGCGGCGACCACGTTCGAGCGCGCGGTCCAGCACCATTTTCACCACGGTGCTCTTGCCCGCACCAATGGAACCAGCGACAATCATGTTGGGATTGCTCACGAGACCAGCGGCGTAGGCGTCGAAGGGATCAAAGACGAATGACGAGCCACGTTGCGCGTCGCCGAGCGCACGCCCGGCGAGTCCGGTGCCGGCGTCGTGCGCGGGAAGCTTCAGTGCGACGAGGTCCTTCGATGTCGCCCAGTGCGTCCATTGACGACTCACCACCCAGGACCCCCGGGCAACTGCGCGCAGTACCACAATGCCTGACGTCCTTGGCCCGGCTCACAACGCAGCCCCGCTTCGAACGCCAAGCGCGTCACCGACGCGACGTCGCGTTCGAGTGTCGCAAGTGATGACGCGCGAATGACAAGAAAGACTGCGACGCGAAGTAGCGCCGTTCCTTCAACGACGAGCGCCTCTCGTTGTCGAAGTCGGTCCAGCGTTCGGCTGGACCTAGCCGTTCGGCGGAATCCGGCGGCCTGGGTCGCAACGTCGTCGCTTCCCATGCGGTGCACCGCACGCGCGGCGACCCGCTGGGCCTTCGTCCCGGCGACTACCTCGACGTGCAACGAGACGTCCAACCACGTTGACGCAAACTGAATTCGTTCGAGGAGTGCGTGACCATCGGGCACCGAACTGAAGTCACGAATCCGCAGCACTCGGATCAGCTGGTCCGAAATTCGCACGTACGCCCATCGCTCCAGCATCCACTCGAGTGCGTGTGGTCCCACGCACGTCGTCGCAAGCGCGGTGCGCGATGTCCAGCCCGCGGGGGCGCTCACGTCCTCGGGCAACGCGAGGAGCGTCGACACTACGTCACGTCGACAGAGGACGTGCATCGAGAAGTGCCGTGTGGCGTCAGACGTCGCCAGTGCGTCGGCGAAGGCAGCAAGTCCTACGGCGTTGTCGTGGTCGCGACCTGAAAGATCAAGGCGGCCACGGTGCGCGAGTTCGAATCCGTGAAGGCGAGCCTCTCCGCGTGCGTCGACGGTCACGACGTCCGCGGTCACCCGCACACGAAGCGAGGTCCATCGCGATCGCACGGCGAAGTGCAGACCAATGAGCGACCGCTCACCGATTGTCAGTCCGTCTGTCGTCGGTGCCGCGCCCGCGAGGCACAACGCGCCCGCGAACGCTTCGACGAACGGTGTGTTCGAAGCGGTCAACCAATGACCCAAGAGACCGAGGCCCACGATGACCAGGATCGCCTGATGTCGTCGTACGCCTATCCAACGGCTCTCGGCGTCCGCAACACCCAGTCCCAACAGCTCACTCATCGAAGTGCCAACCCACGACCGGACCCATCGCATCGGTGTGATACGCCACATGACCACCGCGCAGGGTCGGTGTTCCAATAGGCGGTGGTGGTCGCTCTCCTTCGTGCGGCGGCATCGGTCCCTCTGGCGTCCCTTCCCACATCGCGAGCCCGAGGTCGTCCCGGCGCGGGGCCGGCTCGACGTCGGGTGGCTCGGGTCGCAACGCTCGCGCCGCCATTCCCACTGGTGATGATGACATCGTGGTCGCCGCTCGCGTGAAACGCGACCTCAGTCCTTCGAGGTTGTGCAGCGCCGACGCCTCTACGAAGGGGATCAACTTCAAAAGAACGAAGGGCGAGAAGGTCGCCAACACCAAGGTGACCGCGCCGGTGATGACCTGCGTTGCGGATGATCCGAGGAGTTCGTCAAAACCGAGGGTGAGCGTGATCACGACGAGGAATTTGCTCACCGCAACGGCGGTGAACGTTTCGGCGAGCCGCCAACCTAGTCGTCGTCCCGCGGGAAACGTAGAAAGTGGCGCGACGACCGGAACGAGTGCTAATAACAAGGTCAGGACCACGGCACGAACAATGAGTTCACACCACAAGAGAAACGTGCCGATGACGACGGCAATTGCCAAAATGAAGAGCCCGAATCCCGGGATCGATGGCGTGAGCAGTGCAAACGCGCTACTCAACGACGCCAGGTGCAGGGCTGCGGCGCTTGACGCACTCGACGAGAGTTGATTCACCGCTTCGAGCAACAACTTCGCGATGGGCCTCGCAACGAAAATGGCGAACACGCAGGCCGGAGCGACACCGAAGTAGACGCGCCACAGCGATGCGCTGTCACCGTGACGCACTGCCTGCAAGGTGGCGACGAGGAGGCCGATCATCAGCAACCCCGGTGCAATTGCCAGCAGGACGCTGTACTCGGTCGAAGCCGATCGAATAATCTCTGACGGCTCACTTGCCGAGGTGAGCACGTGACCGGCGGCGTCGAGGAGCCACTGCACACTCCCGAGAATCCAATTCGTCAATTGGGAAAACACTCCGCCTATCACCACATGACTGAGCGTTCGTTCAACACATCCGATCGGGGAGAAGAGACAAGAGAAGTGAATCATCAGTGAACGCTGAGTCCCGTCTTGAAGAAGAAGTTGATCAGTTCAGGCGCCGCACCAATAAGGACGGCCGCGATCAACGACGTCAACACCGCGCGACGCCCTTGCGACGACTGATGCATGTTCTGCGTGTGACTCCCCACCGCCCAGAGACCGGCCCCGAGCAGGAGCGCGACCAGCGCTCCAATCAGCGCCCACGAAGCAATTCCGTTCGCGAGTGACTGCAGCGCCGCGCTGCCGGGAAGAGAAGAAGTTGAGGGATTGAGGCTTACGTCGGCAAACATCGCAAATTTTCCTTTCGAATGGGGAGCGCCCAACGGTCGCTGTCGCGTACACGGTGGCGGAGTCTGCGAGAATGGCCTTGTGCTCCTCGCAGTTACCGACAACGTGATCTCCAAGTGGCCGCCCGCCGCCCTCTACGGCACCGGCGCGGGCGTCTTGCTCGTCGGTCTTCTTGCGGGCGTTCTCATCAACCGTCTTCGGGGCCATCGCGCCATCGCCCAGCGCCTGACCGCACTGGCCACACGTCTCGGCGTGACGCCCAATGACGACAAGGGCAAGGTCGAGACCGCACTCAGCTACCTCGAGGAAGCGACCGGGGCAGCCAGCACCGCAGTGGGTGAGTCGAGCGCCGATTCGATTCGACTACGCCAATCCATGGACTCGCTTCCATTGGGGCTGGTCCTCTGCGACGAAGCCGGAGGCGTGATCTTTCGCAACAAACAGGCCGAGGCACTCATGACGAGTCGTTACGGTGACGCCATTGCGGCTCAGGCGGTCACCGACGTCCTCGCCGAAGGGTGGTCCAACGGCATCGCCGAGCGCACTATTGACATCTACGGACCCCCACGACGCACGTTGACGATTCGTGCGGCGGTGATTGACGACGGACGACGACCTCTCGGGGTGCTCGCCATCATCGAAGACGTTTCCGAGCGTCGACGACTCGAAGACATTCGTCGCGACTTCATCGCGAACGTGTCACACGAGTTGAAAACTCCTATGGGTGCCCTCGGACTCCTTGCCGAAACGCTGCAGTTCGAAAGCGACCCGGCCGTCGCGCACCGCCTGGCCGAACGAATCAATTCCGAGGCGTTCCGCGTGAATCGAATCATCGAGGATCTTCTCGACCTTTCTCGAATCGAAGGTGAAGGTAGTCCCATCCGCGAGCCGATTCCGCTGGTGTTAATCGTGGCGGACGCGATGGAACGCATTCGCACCGCCGCTGAACAGCACGACGTGAAAGTTGACTTCTCCGAGCCCGAGACGAACCTGGTGGTGGTGGGCGATCGCCGCCAACTGATCTCGGCCATTCACGCGCTACTCGAGAACGCGGTCGTGTACTCACCCCGCGGTGGCCTGGTCAATATCTCCGTCGACCGCGTTGAAGCAAGTGTGAACGACGACGGCGAGAACGTCGGTCCGGTTGCCTTGATCGCGATCAAGGACCAAGGCGTTGGCATCCCGGCCAAGGACCTCGAGCGAATCTTCGAACGTTTCTATCGTGTCGATCCGGGCCGAGCCCGCGAGACCGGTGGCACAGGACTCGGCCTCAGCATCGTTCGCCACGTGGCGCAGAACCACGGCGGCAATGTCCTCGTAGAGTCACGCGAAGGCGAAGGGTCAACGTTCACCCTTGAACTTCCGATGAACCACTGATGGCGAAGAAGCGATCAAGCGAGAAGCGCGTCAGCGTGCTGCTCGTCGAAGACGAGGAGTCCTTCGTTGACGCGCTGACCATCGGCCTTAACCGTGAGGGGTTCGACGTCGCCGTGGCGCGCGACGGACAACAGGCGATCACGCTCTTCGCGAAGGACACCTACGACATCGTGTTATTGGACCTCATGCTGCCCAAGATGTCCGGACTCGACGTCTGTCGTGCGATTCGCTCAACCTCCGAAGTCCCCATCATCATCGTGAGCGCAAAGGGCGAAGAGGTTGACATGGTGTTGATGCTCGAGATCGGCGCCGACGACTACGTGACGAAGCCCTATCGACTTCGTGAGTTGGTGGCGCGAATTCGCGCCGTACTTCGTCGTCGAGAGTCTCACGAGAACGTCATGGCCTCGGATGATGAGATCACACTCGGTCCGATCCGCATGGATATTGACGCGCGGCGTTGCTACGTCAATGGTGTGGAGATCAAACTGCGCAAGAAGGAATTTGCGCTGCTTCGACTACTTCTCGAGAACCCCGGGCGGGTACTCACCCGCGAGGTGTTGATCGATCGTGTGTGGGGCAGTGACTATGTCGGTGACACGAAGACGCTCGACGTGCACATTAAGCGACTCCGCTCACTGATCGAGGATGACCCGAAGAACCCCGAGCACATCTCGACCGTCCGAGGCGTGGGTTACCGCTACGAGGTTATGAAGCCCTAGCGGGAATCGTCGCGTTGCCGCCCATGTACGCGGCGAGCACGTCGGGCAGGACGACCGAGCCATCTTCCTGGCGGTACGTCTCGAGTAGAGCCGCCCAGACTCGTGCCCATCCGAGCGCCGAACCGTTCACCGTGTGCACCAACGTGTTATTTCCTTCACTGGTGCGATAGCGGACCTGGGCTCGACGGGCCTGATAGTCACCGAACTTGCTGACCGACGAGACCTCGAGCCAGCGGTCGACACCGGGGCTGAAGACCTCGAGGTCGATCGTTCGCATCGACGACGTGCCGAGGTCACCGGCACAGAGATCGAGCAGCCGGTACGTGAGACCGAGCGCCTGCAGGACACCCTCGGCCCGTTGGAGGATGTCATTGAAGGCGTCCTCTTGTTGCTCGGGCGTGCAGTACGCGAAGAGCTCCACCTTCTCGAATTCGTGCACGCGCAGCACGCCGCGCGTGTCGCGTCCGGCGGCGCCAGCCTCGCGACGAAAGCAGTTCGTCTGCGCGCAGAGTCGGATCGGGAGTCGTGACTCCTCGAGGATCTCCCCGGCGTGCATCGACGTGAGCGGCACTTCGGCGGTGGGGATCGCCCACAGTCCGTCGCGTTCGATGGCGTACATATCGTCGGAGGACTTGGGCAGGTGGCCGGTGGACATCATCGTCGACGTCAGCGCGAACGTCGGAGGACGGACCTCTTGGTACACCCCGAGGTGACGATCGAGCGAGAACGCGCTGAGCGCGCGAAGGAGCCGTGCGCCGTCGCCGCGGTACAACGGGAACATGGAGCCCGCGAGGCGCGCGCCGGCCTCCAGGTCCAAGATGTCAAGTTCAATGCCGATGTCCCAGTGCGGCACCTTCTGGTGCTCGGCGTACGTCGGAAAGGGGAGCCCTTCGTCCATGCCGACCCACCAGCGCCGTAGCTCCACGTTGTCGTTCTCGTCCGCGCCGTCGGGCGCCTCGGCCGCCGGCAGGTTCGGGATCATCAACAGTTCGTCGTGCAAGAGACCGCCCACGCGCTCCATCGCCTCCGTCGCCCCGCGTTCCTCGTCGCCCAGTTTTCGGCTCTTCTCGGTCAGCGCGTCAGCGGTTTCGGCGTCTTTATCGCGCCGCGCCTCGCCCACGAGCCGGGAGAGAAACTTCACCTCGGCACGCAGACCCTCGGCCTCTTGGAGGAGTTCACGGTGCTTCACGTCCATCTCGAGGATCGCGTCCATGACCTCAGGCGAGACGCCCCGACGGGCCAGGGCGGCCTTCACCACTTCAGGTTCGCGGCGTAGACGGACGAGATCAATCATGCGCACAAGCCTACCGAGCACGCCGGAGCGATCTTGAGGACGCATTAGGTTCTGTGGTCGTGAGTAACGCCGTACAGGTCAGCAACCTCTCAGTTCGCTTCGGCGCGCTTCGAGCCGTCGACGACGTGACCCTCCACGTTGACTACGGCGAAGTGGTGACGCTGCTCGGTCCGAACGGCGCCGGCAAGACCACGCTCGTCGAGACCCTCCTCGGTTTTCGTGCGCCTGACACCGGCACTGTTCGACTTCACGGTCTCAACCCGGTGCGCGACCACAAGGAGGTCGTCGTTCGCACCGGAGCGTTGCTTCAGCGAGGCGGCGTCTGGTCCCCCATGACGCCCCGTCAGGTACTGGAACTCACGTCTTCGTACTACGAGGCACCGCGCGACTGCGAGGAGTTGCTCGCCCTGCTCGATCTGTCAACGTGCGCTCGAACGCCGTGGCGCAGACTGAGCGGCGGCGAACAACAGCGAACCTTGCTCGCACTGGCACTCCTCGGGCGACCGCGCGCCCTCGTGCTCGACGAGCCGACGTCCTCGGTCGACCCCGAAGGGCGACAGGTGATCCGCGATCTCATCCGTTCCGAACAGGAACGCGGATGCGCGCTCCTCATCACGACCCACGAGCTGACCGAGGCCGAACGAATGGCCGATCGACTCGCCATCTTGAATCGTGGCCACGTTGTAATCCAGGGAACACTCGACGAACTCTCCGGTGCGCCCGAGATGATTCTCGAGGTCTCGACGACCATCGACCCGGACGCGCTTGCTTCGGTACTTGGTTGCGTAGTCGTCGCTGACGGCGCTCGGCGGTTGCGTTGCGAGACCGAGTCCTCACCCGAGCGGATCGCCGCGCTCAACGTCCACCTCTCGAGTGTGGGCGCGACGCTCGTCTCGCTTCGCACGCGTGCGTCACTCGAAGAGCGCTACCTGGAACTCCTCGACGCCGAACGGACCGAGGCGCAACCGTGAGGGCCTGGTGGGCGCAGACGCTGGCCGAAGTTCGTATGACGATCCGCCGCGGTGAGACCCTGCTCTTGACAGTCGGCATCCCCGT
Source organism: Acidimicrobiaceae bacterium (assembly GCA_003152215.1). Taxonomy (GTDB): domain Bacteria; phylum Actinomycetota; class Acidimicrobiia; order Acidimicrobiales; family RAAP-2; genus RAAP-2. The sequence goes on from PLZP01000048.1 coordinate 12,553, forward strand.
CCTGTTACTCGTCTTCTTCTCCTTGACCAAGGTGACATCGAGCCCGACCAAGAGTCGAATCGACTTCATCGCGCCGGGAATCTTCGCGCTCTGCGTCCTGTCGACGTCGCTCGTTGCGCTCTCCATCGCGACCGGGTTCGAACGTAGCTTTGGGGTGTTGCGCCGATTACACGTCACGCCGCTCGGCACGAGACGTCTCATCGGTGCGAAGATCGCCGGCGTCCTGGTGACCGAACTGTTGCAAGTCGCCATCCTGACGCTCGTGGCGATCGCGCTGACGTGGCGTCCGCGAGGCGGAGTGGGTGGCGCCTTCGAGGTCGTCGCGCTCCTACTGCTCGGCTCGGCCGGCTCGGCGGGCATCGGTCTCGCCCTCGCGGGACGGCTTCGTGCGGAAGTGAATCTCGCGGCGAGCAACGGCCTGTACCTGGTACTCCTCTTGCTCTCGGGCATTGTGATACCGATCACGTCGTTCCCCACATTCATACAGAAAGTGGTCATCGCGCTGCCGTCGGGCGCGATGGCCGAAGGTCTCCATCGGGTGCTCGGTCAGGGATTCGCGCCGACGGGCGCTGATTGGCTCGCCCTGGCGTTGTGGGCACTCGTCGCGCCGCTCGTCGCGGCGCGCACGTTCCGCTTCGACTAACTCGCTTGAAGCGTGGCAATGCCCTTGGCGAGTTGCGACTTCGGGATTGCGCCTATATAAATCTGGGTGACGACGCCCTTGGCGTTGACGAAGGCGGTGTCCGGTATCGCCACGAGGTCGAAGAGGGAGGCCACGGTCAGGTTCGGATCAAAAGCGACGGGAAAGGCGACGCCACTCTTCTTGACGAAGGCCATCGCCGAGCCACGCGTGTCGTGCGAGTCCATGCCGATGACCCGAATCGATCCTTCGTTGTGGTGTCGCAGGTACGCCGCCACCTTGGGCATCTCACCTTGACACGGCCCGCACCAACTCGCGAAGAAGATCAGAACCCCCGCGTGCCCGCTCTTCCACGGGGCGACGATGGTGCCACCCTTCAGTCCTCCGATTGAGAATGACGAAACGTGTTTGCCCACCAGTTGGTTCGTGGGTTGGGTTGGGCCGTTCGTGACGGGGCCGCCGGTGAAGATCGACACCACGACGATCAGCGTGACGGCCAGGACCGTGCCAATCCCTAAGGAGAGCATCATCATCGGGGACGGACGTCGGCGGGGGGCCTTAGTGGTGTCGGACAAGAACGTCAACCGCCATGAAGACGAAGAGAGCGGTGAGGTAGGTGATCGAGAAGTGAAAGAGTCGCATCGCTTCACCGACGTCGGCCCGGTCTTCTCGGGCGTTGCGGTAGAGGCGCAGTGCGTAGAACGTGAAGAGTCCCCCGAGGACCGTGGAAGAGACGGCGTAAATCCAGCCGAGGTGCGCCGTCGGACCAATCAACACCGTGAGCGCCCACATCACGACCGAGTACACGAGCATCTCGAGTGTGGTGTGGCGAAGTGACGTCACGACCGGCATCATGGGCACGTTCGCGGCGGCGTAGTCGTCGCGGTAGCGAACGGCGAGCGCCCAGAAGTGCGGCGGNNGCGGCGGCGTCCAGATGAAGATGACCAGAAAGAGCAGCACCGGCGTCCAGGTGAGCGAGTTCGTGACGGCCGCCCACCCAATAAGCACGGGCACCGCGCCGGCCGCGCCGCCGATGACGATGTTCTGTTTGCTTCGACGCTTCAGCCACAACGTGTAGATCACCACGTAGAAGGCGGTCGCCGACATCGCGAGCCACGCCGAGAGTTGGTTGACCCAGACCGCGAGCACGACGAACGAAACGATTTCGAGACCGACAGCGAAGACCGTCGCGTCGCGCGCTGACATGACACCGGTCACGAGCGGCCGGCGCTTGGTACGTTCCATGATCGCGTCGATGTCACGGTCGATCACCATGTTGAAGGCGTTCGCGCCACCGGCGGCCAGCGTTCCACCGGCGAGCGTCGCGATGATGAGCCAGAGTCCCGGAATGCCATTCGCCGCGACGACCATGGTCGGGATTGTCGTCACCAGCAGTAATTCGATGATTCGCGGTTTGGTCAACGCGAGGTAGCCCTGGAACACCTCGGAGACGGAGTGGCGTACCGGGGTCGTGAGCGTCATGGGGAGATTCTACGAGCACGCGGATTACCTAGGCTTGCGACATGCTTACGTTGCTTCGCCGCCGCGTCACGCCACCGGTGTTTCGCTGGTTCGCGTTGGCCACGTTCATCGCAATGATCCTGATCGTGTTGTCTGGGGCGGCGGTCCGGCTCACCGGTTCGGGACTTGGTTGTCCCGACTGGCCCACGTGTTTTCGCCACTACGCAACGAATCAGTGGAGCATCCACTCGAAGATCGAATTCGGCAATCGACTGGTCACGGTCCTGTTGTTTTGCGTCGTCGGCGCGGCGTTCGTCGCCGCCATTCGTCGCGTCGTCGTTCGCCGTGACCTGATAATCCTCTCAGGATTGCTCATTGGTGGCATCGCCGCCGACGCCATTCTCGGCGCCTTCGTCGTGTACTCAAAGCTCAACCCGTGGCTCGTCTCGCTCCACATGCTGCTCTCGCTCACCATGGTGGTGATCGCCGCCATCCTCTACCACCGCTCGAAGTACCTTTATTCGTCGGGTGCTCGAAACGACGTCCGCGACCCGCACTTCCTTCGCGTCGCTCGACTCCTTTGGATTCCCTTCGTGGTCCTGCTCGTCACGGGCACCATGACCACCGGATCGGGTCCACACGCGGGCGAATCTATGGGGCAGCTCGTCGCGCGACGACTGCCCTTCGCGTTCTCTTCGGCGGCGTGGATTCACTCGGTCGCCGCCATGCTCTTCATTGGTCTCGTCACCGGACTGCTCCTCGCCGTATGGAAGAGCAGCGCGCCGATCGCGTTGCAACGAGGCGTGCGCCGTCTCGTGCTGCTCTCACTCGTGCAGGCCGCCATTGGCGTTACCCAGTACCTGACGCATGTGCCGGCCCTGCTGGTTGAGCTGCACGTCGCGGGAGCCGTGTCGCTCACCATTGGCGTCACGCAGTTCCACCTCAAACAGAGTGCCCAAGACCGCGAACCGGGGACGAAAAAAACCGCGACGCTTTGAGAAACTCCTAGTATGGGTCTTTAGTCCCTAGTCGGTCTTAACTCAGGCTTCGAAACTTAGGTACAGTTTTTCAAATCTTTGGGGGTGGACAATGGCGTGGTCAGCGACACTTGCGGCACTTCTGCCGCTCAATCACTTGGGGCACTATCTCCACTGGCACTGGTTCTTGATCAGCGTCGCGAACTTGACCGTCATTGTCCTTATGGTCGTGACCTTCGTTGTCGCGTTGCTACTCCCGTTCCCCGGTCGGCGTCGCCGAAAGGAGTCCCAGTGAGTACAACCGAGGTCGATCGTCAGTGGACGACGAGGCTCCGTCGTCGCGTTACCGCGAAGCTGCCGCCCGAGAAGCTCCTGCCTGATACGCAGCCCTCCTACGTGGCCTCGTGGATCTACGTCTTTGGCGTGACGACGCTCGCCGCCTTGATGGTGGTCATCGCGACGGGCTGCCTGCTGGCGATTCGTGGACCCCAGTGGTGGCACGGCTCGTACATCGGACACTTCGTCAACTCGCTGCACCTCTGGAGCGTTGAAATCTTCTTCTTCGCCATGGTCATCCATCTTTGGGGCAAATACTTCATGGCGGCGTGGCGTGGCGGACGGTCCCTCACGTGGGTGACCGGTGGCGTCACGTTCCTCGTGTCGATCCTGACGGCGTTCACCGGCTACGTCTCCCAAACGAATTTTGATTCGCAGTGGATTTCAACCCAGGCCAAGGACGGCATCAACGCGACCGGCGGGGGCGCCTACTTCAACGTGTTGAATTTAGGCCAAATGCTCATGTGGCACATCGTGCTGCTGCCGATTGCGGCCGTGGTGCTTACGGGACTGCACGTCCTGCTCGTTCGTTCCAAGGGCGTCGCGCCCCCATTTGCGGACACGGCGGAAGCGCTATGAGTAAGAAAGCCTTTCGACCCGACGTCGACGCCCCCGAATGGAAGGGTGGTTACACCCCCTACGACATCATCAAGGAAGGGACGATCGCCCTCCTCGTCGTCGCCCTCTTGACCATCGCACTGGCCGTCGTCTTCGGTTCACCCGACGTGAAGGCCGTCACGCTCAAGCGCTGGGCCAACGCCGCCCCCGTCGACTTCGCCGCGACGGCGCTGAGTGAACTCAACGGCACCTCAGGCACCGCCACATACGGTGCGCCCTACAACAAGAACGCGACCGGCCAACAACTCGGGCCGCTGCAACTCGCGAAGTGGGTTGGCGCGCGCATCCCCATTGACGCCGCCACCGCCTTTGTGCTCAATCCCTTGAGGTCGCTCCCGAACGAGCCCACACTCAGCACGGACCTCGCGCAGTGGAAGACGGCGTCCAATGGCACCCGCCAGCAGTGGATGAAGAGCTACACCAAGGCCGCCGCGAAGATGACCTTCCAGGCCGGCCAGGTCGTGGTCAGCGCGAACAACGCCGGTCCCGTCCCGGTCTTCATCAACGACCTCACGCAAATGGCTCGCTCGGGCGCGCTCGACCAAGCCCTCGTGACGAGTAACGGCTTCTACACGACCGACTACACCCTGCCGCTGTTGTTCATCGCCGATGGCTCCTACCTCGAAGACCTCGCTACAGCGCAGCACCTCACTGGCGAACAGTGGGGCATGATGAACGAGACCGGCAGCTATCCGGGCCAGGCCTGGCTGTGGCTGTACACGTTCTGGTACCAGGTTCCACCGTTCAGCCAAAGCGGCAACGGTGACGTGCTGGTGTGGGGACTCATGATGGTCCTCACGGCCGGAATGATCCTCGTGCCCTTCATTCCCGGTCTTCGCTCGATTCCTCGAAAGACTCGGGTGTACCGCCTCATCTGGCGTGAGCACTACAAGCAGTAGGTTCCAGCCTTCTCACCACTCTCTGTTGCGCATTTTGAAAGAGCGTGGCGGCCCGTCGCTGCAGTCACCATGCACCGAGGGACGACCCGTGTTCGGTACTTGGGTGTCTGTACTTGGGTGTCTGTAAAGACTCACCACCTGTGTC
>PLZP01000013.1:0-2936 GCA_003152215.1 Acidimicrobiaceae bacterium
GTCTGAAGGCAAGCTGGATGAACTTCTGAATTTTGAGACATCGACTCGTTTCTCTGAACGCGAGCGTGCCGCACTCTCGTACGCCGAGGCAATCACGTGGCGGCTCGAACCTGACGACAACTTTTGGGACCGACTGCATTCGCACTTCTCTGAGGAAGAAATGGTTGAATTGGCATGTTTCATAGCGTTGACTATGGGTCAACAGAGCTGGATTCGGTTGCTGAACATCGATCATTACCAGGTGATGGNNCCGAAACGGCGGCGTCACTCGTCCGAGGCTTTGAGGTTGAAGCGGCGGGGGAGTCGGTGAGAAGGTCCGAGTGTCGGACCACCGCAACCAACTGATCGCACGGCCACGGAGGGGCGATACTGTCATCATCTGATTCGAGTGTCGGAATGATCGCAGTGGGTGAGCTAATAAGGCACTACGGAGTCGAGCAGTCTTTTCATGACGGGATAGCCCAAGCGTAAGCCTCGGCGTTTCGTATAGATACGCGTCGTTTATTCAAGTCGCCAGTGCAAGGTGGCATATCGGTTGCGTCGGGCCTTTGACGCCAACAATCTCCGGTATCTAGCCTGCGAAGCGCAACGTGAAGCACTCAATCGACGAAGTCGGTGCCGGAGTTAAGGGCCTCTGCCCAGACGCTGCGTCTGTCTTCGACATAGATGGCATGGGCAAGCCAAACAACTCCGTGCCCCTCGCTCCACAGTTTGCTCCACGGCTGAACACCGGTCTCATGGCTCCTTCTTAGAAGTTCGTACATCGACCGAATACGTGGGCCAAGCATGTCAACCAGTCGTGCGCGGTCCTGTTGGTCGAGGTCGTACCCGTCAACGAACGCGGTGAGTCTTCGGCTCGCCACTTCGTCGCTGATTGAAGCATCCGGAGAAAGTGGAACCAATCCGTGTGCGGCGTAGGCCAGATCCCAAAGTCTCGAGCCGGGTCCGGCTCCATCCCAGTCGATGAACGTTAGTTGGGTGGACGTACGTATGAGGTTCCAAGGGGCCAGATCGTTGTGACAGATCAGATCCTCCTCGGCCGGAGTGATGACGACGTTCCAGATGGCATCGGAAGAAGGCACGAAGGTTGCTGATGCATCGTGAAAGCGTCGTATCATTCGGCCAAGTTCAGCAATGCGAGACTCGTCGAGGTCGGAGGGGTCAGGGTCAATGAAGCCTTCTACAAACGACAGCACTTGTCGCCCAGCCTCGTCGTAGCCCAATGGTCGAGGCGCACCTTCGAATCCGACCTTCTGTAAGTGCAGAAGAAGAGCGTCCACGCTTGCCGACCAAGGCATCGCCGGGCGACGAATTGTGGCACCAACGCGAACTACATCTCTGGAAGAGTTCCCGCCTAGGAGTGCCTCCTCATGAGAATCACGAACCATTAAGCACAAGCGTAGGCCCGTTACTTCGCCAGAAATGAAGTCGAGATCGCAACCGGAAGCCNNAGGTTGCAGACACCCCTTGTTCGCAAATGTCAAGCGGCAATATCTTTTGACGTGGGCCACGCGATCTCTTCGTCATAGAGGCAGCCGCGTTCAAGACAGGTGTGCAAGATGCCGACCCACCGGTTGGCCAGTTGTCGGACTGCTTTTTGGTGGGACTTCTCGCGTGCCCGCATCTCGTCGTAGTAGCGCCGCGCACCCGGCGAAGCGATGAGTGAGCAGAAGGCCATCCGGTCAAGGGCATCGGCGAGACGCCGGTTGCGGCTGTGACGCGCGAGCACGACCCGGGACTTTCCTGACGCCCTTGTCACCGGTGACGTGCCGGCGTAGTTTTTGCGAGACTGGGCATCGCAGTACCGGTTCGGGTCGTCCCCGAACTCGCCCAGCACCCGAGCGCCCAGGACCGTCCCCATCCCAGGAAGAGAACGGACGATCTTGGCGCTCGGGTGCTGTTCAAAACCCATCGACAGTGCTCCCTCGAGTTCGTTGATCTCGGTCGTCATCGCAGCGATGGTGCGCACGATCGATGAGGTCACTTTGCCGTAGGCGTCCTCGAGCAACGGGGGTTGACGAAGCTGCTCGCGACGAAGCACCTCTTGGATTGTCGCGGCGCGTTCGTCGAGCTTGCGCTGTCGCCCGCCACGTTTCAGTGCGCTCACGATCTTCGCGCGCGACAACGTGCGTCCCAGTGCGGGGGTCGGCGCAACGCCGAGCACCGCGACGGCGTCCATGTGGGAAAGGTCGGTCCCGAAAGCCTCGAGGGCTCCCGGGTAGTAGTCCTTCAACGCTGAACGCAGCGCGTTCACCTGGCGCTGACGGTTCCAGATGATGTTCTGGTGGGCTCGCGCGAGCACCTGAACGGCGTTCACGAGGGCACTGTCACCGGCGACCGGGCGATGGTTCTGTCGATCGGTGCGCACGAGGTCGGCCAACACCTTGGCGTCACCGGGGTCAGACTTCGCCCCCGACGTGTGATGGCGCTCTCGGTAGCGCGCCGAGGCCATGGGATTAATTCCGTAGACCTGATAGCCCGCGGCGATCAGTGCGGTCACGATCAGACCACGGTCCTTTTCGATGCCGACGACCACCTGGTCCGCGTCATCGTCGTCGACCAGGTGCTGCGCGACGAGCGCGTGCAATTCACCGAGACCGACGAAGTTATCGGCGACTCTTTTTCGCCCGAGCACCTTGCCCTCAACGTCTAAGACGCACACGTCGTGGTGGGCCTCGGCCCAGTCCACTCCAACAAAGATCATTTCAATACCTCCGGTCGGTTGAATATCAATGAGCCCCAAGGCAACGGTGGCGACCTAATGGACCAGTGCTCGAAGCACGACACCCCTCCAGCCATTTCCGCTGACCTCACCAACCGACCGGGACACTCTCTGCAACTAGAGCTGAACGCCCAAAACTGTCCAGTGCTCACCGGTCGGCGGCTCGGAGACAGCATCACTCAAAAAAGTGGCGCCGTCCAGACCCATTAGAACT
>PLZP01000013.1:3017-3840 GCA_003152215.1 Acidimicrobiaceae bacterium
GAGGAACTCCCGTTGTGTATCTCGCGTCATCGGATTTCGAGTCTTCGATGGATAAAGCGATGGCTCTCGGGGCGACCAAACATCGAGGACCATTAGTTCTGTCGCCCGAAAGGGTGATCGCCCAGTTCGTGGATCCCTTCGGCAACGTGTTCGGTATCGACGGCACCTAGACGCTTCACTATGTCGAACGCGTAAGACGGAGTCGCCAATGGAGGGTTGCAGATCTATTGCGTCGGGCCCGGTACAGACCGATGTTGCTGGCTGGCATCCGAACCGTTACCTCCAACCGAGTTGACCCAGGGATACGCTGGAATCCTTCCTTGGGCGAATGGGTCGAATGGATGATTTTCCGAATCTAGCCACCGTTGTCGTGGTGTCCCAGTACGCGTACGTGTCGCGACACTGGGTGAAGCCAGATCCGAAATCGGCGCGAGCTGGCGCCTTTGAGATCTTCGTGGACGGAAGGTCAATTGGATACGTCCCCGCGCTCGAAACACTCACACAACGCATTGGTCCGGGCAAACACACGATTAGGGCTCGGCTGCGTTGGTATAGGAGTGCAAAGCTTGGTTTCGAGTTGGCGGAGGGAGAGTCCGCGACCTTCGTTGTCACAATTCCGAAAACCGCTTTGACCGCGCTGAAACTGCTAATCCTTCCCTTGAGATCGATCATGCTCGCTGACACGGAGGTGCGGAACGAGGGCCTGACTCCCTAGATGCAACTCTGGTCTGGTGGAGACACGAGCCGCCAGTGGATGGTGGCATTCCTGTGGCGTCGGGCCTCCGACATCAAAATCCACGAAGCGACACTTTGTGCATGAGGC
>PLZP01000083.1 GCA_003152215.1 Acidimicrobiaceae bacterium
CTGATGATGTGGCCTTCACCCATTCGCCGTTGATGTAGAAAGAGTCGCGGACGATTGTCATTGGTTTCTCCAGTCGAACCTCGAACGAGGCGCATGAATCGAAATCTACTCGTCGGTAAGAAGTTGCGCCACAAGAAAAAACACCCGTCGCCGAGAAGAAATATCGGAGACGGGTGTTCTTTGGGGTGAGCGACGGGGATCGAACCCGCGACCTCCAGGACCACAACCTGGCGCTCTAACCAACTGAGCTACGCCCACCAAGTGCAACCAGTATTGCACAGCGCTTCGGTGGTGGGCCAAGAGTTCGCCGACCCTTCGGTACGATTACCACTGCGCCCCTGTAGCTCAACTGGATAGAGCAGACGGTTTCTACCCGTCAGGTTGCGGGTTCGACTCCTGCCGGGGGCACCGAGAGGAATGTGCATACGTCAGGCGATCGAGTTTTCATGATGCGGAAGCATCAGCATTAGGTTCCAGTCCTCAGCAAGGAACCTCGACAGGTAGGCCGTAGGCGGTTTTTGGAAGTTGCACACAGTTGTTCACGGTGAACTTCGTGTTGAGACCCATCTCTACCAGCGTGGTGAACTCCACTTTTCCACCTTGGCCCGCTCGGAAGGTTGGCTTGTGGCGCAGTGTTACGCCATAGATCTTCGCGGCCGCCACCACGTTGGCGCCGGACACTGCTTTCCCGGTTGCCGCGGCAGCGGCGATAGCCCGGTTGCTGACACTCAACGCACCAGCGCGACTACTCCAGAGCCCCTGAGCTTGATGGGGGCACGAGATGATCTTCGCCACGCCACCTACTGTGTCGGGGAAGTTGAGACAGATGTCGGCGTAGGACTTTGGCTGAAAGAACAGGACGAGCCGCGAGTACCCGAACACGTCGCCCAGATTGATAAACAGTTCAAGGCTCGAGGTGTTCACCTTGTTGATACCAGCCGCGTTGCTGACATCAGCCGCCGTGACAATGTGGGCTGGGTTGTCGTGGGTCGCCGTTGCCACGGCGTAGTTCGCGATGCGCAGGGCCGCGGATGACGATGTGGACGCGCCGGCCGGGCTGCCAATGCCAAGTAGCACCACCAGCACGACCGCTGGAGTTACAACGTTCACGACACGTCGAGGCCTAGCAAGTCGTTGCAGTTTCATTAGGTCTCCTCAGCGCGTCGTTCTGTCCATCCTTCTTCACAGTGACGAACGAAGCCGAGCAGACACCAGTCCAATCTGTCGACCGTGCTCCGCGGGCCTGTTGAGCAGTTGGAAATGCCTCGAATGACACTCGAGAGCCCACACCACGCTTGGCCTCTCACGTTTGTACATTCCTCACCAAGGGATTTCGTCCTCAAACGCACGGCGACCCGCCGGTTCGTCATCGAGTGACGATCCGGCGGGTCGTTGTTGACGACCGAGTCGACTAGTTCGCGAAATCCTTCGCCAACGCCGAGATGTTCGGTGTGCCAAGTCCGGTCGCTTCATTGAAGAGTGCGCCGGGGTTACCCGTGTAATAGATGTTGTCGTTACCCGTCCCAGCTTGCTGAAGCGGCGTGAACGGTGAGTTCCGCGACTGTGCAAATTGGTAGATCGACGGATTCCAGAAGCCAACGCGATGTCCGACGTACGAGTCGATGACCGCGGTGACGCCGTTCAACTGTGGACCAATGAAACTTGTTCCTCCAAAGATTTCCAGTGAAGCCGCAGCCCCATAGGAAGGAATATAGGCAAAGTAACCACTCTCGGGGTCCGCGTTCGCTGACAAGTCCGGAAGTGCCCGTCCCGAACCGGAGCCGTGGCTGACCGACGGTGTCGGATTGAAATTCCACGTCGTGGGCGCGACGATTCCATTGACGTTCGTGTAGCCGGTGGGCGTCAGGTACTTAACCGCGTTGAAGAAGTTGGTACCGGACACTCCGTACTGGTACGACGGCTCGGGCTCGTTGGCGCTGAATCCGCCACCCGTGCCCACGACGTCGGTCTGCGCGGCTGACGAAAGCGAAATGCCAATGGCCCCAGCGATCGCGGGCCAGAGGTAGTCCCAGCCCCACGCTCGTTCTTGAGTAACGGAGAAGGGACTGGCTACGCCTGTGGTGGTCAGCGCTGGGATCGTTCCAGCGTTGGGCAACGTCGTACCTCCACCCGTCGTGATGTACGGGCTGGCGGCGGGAATGTCCACCGAGAGATTGGTCGTTGCGTACGGGCCGTAGTCGTTGGGGTTGTTCGTGTCGTAGGCGGCACTGTCACCAGCTGCCACGAATCCCGACTGACCTTGTGCGGCCATCTCGAGGAACGCCTCGTCGAATGCCGCTTGGTACGCCGACGTCTCTTCGCCCGAAGCGACGGCCTCCGCCACGTACGTCTCGGACTCGCCCCAGCTGGATGAAATGCTGCCCGCGATGTTGTCGCTCGTTGCCTGGAAGAAGGCGTCGACGTAGCCGCTGTCCGTGTTCGGTGCCTGGTACAGAATGATGTTGGCACCCGGGGCAACGCCGCCGGCCTGCTCGACGTCAATGTCGGTCTCGTCGGAACCGGTAGCGAGACTCGCTGCACCTGGTCCTCCGTCAATGTTCGCTACGGTCAGTGTGCCGGTCTGGTCGATACCAAACGCTTGCCAGAAGTCCTGCGGCGCCCAGAGGTTGGGCGCAGCGCTCGGGTCCAATGGATCGGGAGTAAGGCCCGCGTCAAGCGCGGCCAACGAGACGACGGCCACAGTTTGGCCGGAGCCGTTGGCGTGCTTGTTGAGTTGGGTCATCCCGTAATCCGACGAAAAGTCCTGGGGCAGGTTGCAGTCGTTCGTGTCACCGGTCTCTTTGAGACACTTACCGGGTTTCGTCGTCGCGTCGGCCGTGAGGGTTCCGGTTGTTGAACCGGCGACCCGGCTTACGGCCTGACTGGTGAACGGCGAGTAGTTGGTGAGGCCAAAGACTGCCAGCACGAACTGCGACAAACGGTAGGGCAACTGGGGCGACGTCGTCGGGCCGTGGAAATTCTGAAAGCTGCTGGCGTTGGAACCGCCGCCCGGGTTGTGCGATGCCCGGTAGTTGTCCTGGGTGACCGAGAGTGCTGCGTCGAACTCACCCGCAGTACCGCTGGCCGAGACGTCAACGTCGTCGGCGTAGACCGTGGTTGAAATGTGGAAGCCGCCAAGGTAGGTACGAAGGGCGTTGATGTTGGACTGGCTCTGGCCGTAGTTCTGAGCGAACTGACTCGTCGTGAGAAAATGGTTGAATCCCTGGTCGGTCTGGTACTCCAGTTGACTCTTGTTCTGCTCTTGCAGGATGAACGAGACCTGCTCGGGTGTCTTCGGGTCCAACGAGCCAAAGACGGTGACGTTAGGAATCGTGGCGGGATTCACTCCTTGGCCAATCGATGTCCAGGTGTTGGGCCCCGGACCGCTCGCTCCGGCCGTCAGTGCAATGACTGGCGATACGGCCAACGTCATTGCTGCAAACGCCACGACGGTGCGCAATCCAATATGTATCCGTCTCATTGACTTCCCCTTTAATTAAGAGGAGGGCGAGTCGTTCGCTCCCTCGTCCTCGTCTGACCCCAAGGGTTTCCAGATGAATTGGTCGAAGTGTAGCGAGGCCGTCTCGGTCTCGCCAGGAGAAGTTGGTCTTCTCATTTCGGCGAGGAAATCGTGCGTAGCGACGGACGACTCTTGTACTCAGGAGCCCACTACGAAGAGATGAATGGTGCTGACTAGAGAGGAATCGATTGAGCGAAGGAAAAGAGGCCCCGCGGATCGTAGGCGCGCTTGACGACTTTCAAACGGTTCAAGTTCGATCCGTAGTACGCGCTCTGCCAGTCCGCCAAGGTGGGGTCAATGTAGTTCTGGTACGCGCCCGTCGATGCGTCAAAGACGTTGGTGCCGAGGTACTNNTTTGTCGCGATGCACGAACGCCGTCTGCGAACCGGGTACCGCGTTGATGGCACCGCCGTAGGCGTCGAAGGCGAGGCCTCCGCCCAGCGTCGGTGCTCGCGAATGGAGATTCTCAACGGCGTCGATGATGCGCTGCACCTGGGGTGTGGTCATCGGAGCATTCACGTAACTGGACTTCGCGGCGTAGGCCTCTCGACTGAGTTGGCCCGATGGCGTCTGCGTTGTCAAGTGGCACGCCGCGATCGTCAGGCCAGAACAACCGGCTTCGATCTCCATCGCGCGCAGGTACTCATCGGATCCGTTGAAACTGTAGGTGGGCGCGGTACCAATCGCACTCTTGAGTGGCGCCAGCACGCTCGCGAGCGCGCTCGGCGTTCCGCAGTAGACGCCGGCGATCTGGGGAAGGTAACCGTAGGAGCCCTGGGAGAGAAGTTGGCAGTTCGACCAGAGTTCATCGGGTGCGTTACCGAGCCACTGCTGCCACGCCTCGAGCATCGCGGCCGCGGCACCCCATGGATACTGCAAGGTGAAGAGCGTGACGACGGGCATCGGGTGCACGGTGAACTCGAATGAGGTAACGACGCCGAAGTTGCCGCCACCTCCTCCTTGGCTGGCCCATAAGAGATCGGCGTGGCTGCTCGCGTTCGCCGTCAGGGTTGAGCCGTCGGCGGTGACGATATCGATTGAAGCAATGTTGTCCGACGTGAGCCCGTACTTTCGACCAAAGACNNTCAATGACGAGGCCGTCGCTGTTCGAGTAGCCGGCGTAACTGTGGCCACCGGAGCGCGCCGCGAGTGCAACGTCGTGGGAAGTCGCAAAGTCGATGCAGCGCGCCACGTCGTCGCTCGTCGCGCAATAGGCGATTGCGCGAGGACGTAAGTCGACGAACTTGGAGTTGTAGAGCAACCGGTCGACGCCGTACGAAGCGTTCGATGGCTGGACCAGTGCACCCGCGAGCGACGCGGCGAGCGTGTTCCAGTCCGCGGCAGTCGCCGGTCCTGGTGCTCGGGTCGTCGTCGTTGTCGGCGGAGAGGTCGTGGTGGTCGACGAAGGATGTTCGTGACGGTGGTCTTCAACAAGAACGGTGGCCGCGACGGCGCCGGCTGCGACGACACCGATCGCTGCGCCCCTGCGAAGCAATGTCCTTCGATCGAGCGGGGGAGGGTTTACCACAGCGTCACGCGGACGCCGCTTCTGCGTCCGCGCCCGAGCACGGCGTCGTCGAGTCGAGCGAACGACACGAGGCCTGCGCCAAGAGTGTCGTCTATCGGGAGTCTCATCTCGACCAACAACGTACCTTTGCTTGCGACATTGTTCACTTCATCGGAACTTTGGAGGAAAGTGGCCGTACAGTGGCATAGGTCGACAGTGGAAGGATCGCTTTGAGTTCCTGCATCACCTGCGAAGCGTGCTCTGAAGAAAACAAGCTCGGCTCTACGCGTTGCGCTCGGTGCGGAGCGGTTCTGAAGGTGACTGCGGATACGAAGATCGATCCCGAACTCGCCGACTTCAACGTCGCACAGGCCCAGTTGGCGGAGAAGAATCGCCAAGAACGGCGTGATCGATTACTGAAGGACATCGCGGCGACCGGCGGTGTGTTGCTCAATCCGCAGTAGCCAGCGGATTAAACAGGCTCATCCGATCCTGACGAGGTGCGTCAGGAAACCTTCCAGACCGGCTGGCGGTTCCCACTCCAGACGATGAATTGGTGGCTGACATCGAAGATGAGCTGTTCAATGCCCTCGGTCCAGTGCAGTGCGATGCAATGACGAGTTCTCGGTGGGTTGCATTTATCAGTGCGAACAGTTCACAACCACGCCAAAGTCAATAAACGCTTGACTTATTCGCGTAAACGACAATTGATTTAATTTGATCGTAACAGGACGAAGGGTTTCCGACGTTGCACTCGACGCAACGCGTGGCTAACGTAGGGGAAGGTACTTAGGGTGGCCTATATTGCCAAACTAGAGGAAGACACCGATGACACGAATGCGCCAATCAGTTATTGACCACCGTCGCAAGATTATTCCGACGGTTGTTGCCGTAGCGCTCGCCGCGGGTTTCGCCGTGAGCATCATCGCTACGCCGAACGCGCAAGCCGATTACTTCGCGGGATGTGGTTACGGCTACAACTCGAGTGCGAGCGGATTCGGAACCGGTACGGGTCCGGCGCACAGTTACGGCTACCTCAAGAACGGCTCGTTCGGCTACGGCTACGGCAATGAAGTGTGCCCGCTCGCCGTGACCACCGCAACGCTCCCCAGTGGAACCGTCGCTAAGAGTTACTCCCAGACACTCGTCGGCACTGGTGGATCCACTCCGTACGTGTGGACCGAGACGGGAGCGCTGCCCAGCGGCCTGAGTCTTTCCGGAGCCGGTGCAATCACCGGCACGCCGACCGCAGCTGGAAGTTTCACGTTCACTGTCACAATGACTGACGTCAACGGTCAGAGCACGACGGGTTCCCTGTCAATCACCACCAACAAGGCCGCGACGAAACCAAAATTCCACGCCATCAAGGTGCACGGATATGCAAGGGTGGGTCGGAGCGTTTCGCTGACAATCACCGGCGTCGGGTTCTATGGTCGACCGAGGGTCACCAGCAACGAACGAGGTACGTCGGTTGTCGTCCTTCATGATCGAGGCACGCAATTGGTGGTTCGAGTGAAGGTGGCGGCGCGCTCACGTCGGGGTGAGCACACGTTCACAATTCGCTTGGCTAATGGAAGTGTCTCCCGAGTCAACTACTTGGTGAAGTAAGACTCTTCATTGTCGAACCGGTAGTGCAGATGGACAACGCCACTACCGAACCGGCAACGTTGAGCCATTAAACAGCTGACCGGATATCTCACTGGGTTACTTCGTTCGTCGGGGCGCCGGGATTCGAACCCGGGACCTCCTGGTCCCAAACCAGGCGCGCTAACCAAGCTGCGCTACGCCCCGTGCCCACCATCGTTACACATCCCATGAAATCGGCCACTGCGGCCCCGCCGTTTCGTAGGCTTCGACTGAGACCAAAGGGGGCGGCTGTGGCCTACGAATGGATCACCGACGCGTTGGATGAGACGTGGACGTCAATCGACACATTGCTTCGCCCGCTCCCGGCGACGAGTTACGACGCGCTGACGCCGTGCCCGGGTTGGAGTGTGAAGGACGTGCTCAGTCACCTCGTCGGATTCGAAATGATGCTGCGCGGGGCGCCAGTTCCCGAGTTCCGTGGTGAGTGGCCCGATCACGTGCACAATCCGGTGGGCGAGTTCAATGAGGCGTTCGTGCAGGCTCGCCGTGGTGAACCCGGTCTCGCGGTCCTCGACGAGTTTCGTCAGCAGCGCGCCCTCTCGCTTGCGGCGCTACGAGCCCTGAGTGATGAGGAGTGGGAGAAGGTCGGCTGGAGTCCCGAAGGCGAACGGCCCTACCACCGTTTTCAAGAGACGCGAGTCGTCGATAGTTGGATCCACCTCCAGGACATTCGCGATGCGCTCTTGGCGCCCGAGGATGACCACGGACCGGGCGAAGAGATTGTCGTCAATCGCTTTGAAGCGGCGTTGCCCTACATCGTTGGCAAGAAGATGAAGGCCGGCGAAGGAACCATGATCCAGGTGAACTTGAGCGGCCGACTGGCTCGCACGACGTTTATCACCGTGACCGACGGTCGCGCGGTGCCGAGCGTATCGTCCAGCGCGACCCCGAGTCTCGAAGTCACGACGCCGGTCGCCCTCTTCTGGCGCAGGGCGGCCGGGCGTATCAGCGCGGAGGCGTTTCTCTCGGCGTCCGCCAACGATATGCGCGGGGACCGCGCGTTAGCGACGTCGTTCGCCGACGCGCTGGCGATCATGATTTAGTGGGAATTCATGACGGTCCGGTAGGATGGTCTCTCCTATGCGCGCCACCACCACCTCTTTAGACAACAACCGGGTCATGCTCAACGTCGAGATCGACGATGAGGAAATGAATGCGGCGATTGACACCGCCGCCACGACACTGGCCAAACAGGTGAGCGTCAAGGGATTCCGCAAGGGCAAGGTGCCAAAGAACGTCCTCATCGCCAACATCGGCGGACCGTCGGTACTTCGTTCTGAGGCCATTCGTGAGTCAATGCCCGACTTCTATGCCCGTGCCGTCGCGGAGTCGCTCATTGACCCCATTGGTCAACCCGACATCAACATCACAGCTGGCGAGGAAGAGGGGCAACTGACCTTTGAAGTCGAGGTCGAAGTTCGCCCGGTGCTCTCCATCAAGGGCCAGCGAGACCTTCGCGTGACCATTCCCTCGCCCGTCGTCAATGACGAAGAGGTCGACGCGCAGATCAATCGCTTCCTTGAGACCGACGCGGTCCTCAATCCCGTGGACCGACCGATCGTGACGGGCGACCTCGTGACCATGGACATTCACGTGCAGCAGGTGGCAACCGAAGCCGAGCCGCTCGACATGAGCGACTTCATGTACACGGTCGGTACTGGATCGATCACTGAGGGCGTCGACGAGTTGATCCTCGGGCTGAAGGCCGGCGAAGAGTTGAAGATGAACGGTTCCGTTGGTGACGGTGTCGTCGCGACCTACGAGATGAAGTTGAAGCAGGTCCAAGAGCGCGTCCTGCCCGAACTTACCGACGAGTGGGTTGCCGAGAACACGGAGTGGTCGACCCACGAGGAGATGCGCGAAACAATCCTCACCCAGATGCGTCAGCGCAAGATCATTGAGGCGCAGATGTCCCAGCGTGACGCGATGCTCGTCGCGTTGAGTGAACTGATTCCCGAAGAGGCTGTTCCCGATGTCCTCGTGGACGCTGAGACCAATGAGCGACTCCACGACCTGGGACACCGTCTTTCAGAACAGAAGCTGAACTTAGAGACATTTCTTCAAGTGACCAACCAGTCGCCTGACGACCTCCTCGCGACACTTCGTAATGACGCGGTGCGCGCGGTGCGCGTCGACCTGGCGCTGCGCGCGCTGGTTGTCGCCGAGAAACTTGAACCCACCCAAGATGAGATTGACGAAGAACTCAATTCCACCGCGGCCTCCATGGACGTGACGGCCGACCTCCTTCGCACCAATCTGCACGACACGGGTCGCGTCATTAGTTTCAACGCCGAAGTCGCCAAGATGAAGGCATCCAAGTGGCTGAGCGACAACGTGACCTTCGTGGACCCGAGTGGCGTGGCGATTGACCCCGCGATGTTGCGCGTCGACCAGTCACAAGAAATGGCCGATGAATCCGACGACTCCAGCGAACAGGACGAACAAGTCGACGCGTAAGGTAGTGGCGTGAACGAACATTTCCGAGCCCAGAACTACCTCGTCCCCACGGTTGTCGAATCTTCGAACCGCGGCGAGCGAGCCTACGACCTGTACAGCCGACTCCTTCGTGAGCGCATCATCTTCCTCGGCACGCCCATCGACGACACGATTGCCAACTTGATCTGCGCGCAAATGCTCTTCCTTGAGTCAGAGGACCCCGACAAGGACATCAACCTCTACATCAACTCTCCCGGTGGCGACATCACCGGTCTGCTCGCCGTCTACGACACCATGAAGTACATCAAGCCGAACGTGTCGACGTTCTGCTTCGGTCAGGCCGCATCGGCTGCTGCGGTGCTCCTGGGCGCCGGCGCCAAGGGAAAGCGTTTCGCGTTGCCGCACGCCCGCGTCTTGCTGCACCAACCATGGGGTGGTGTCGGCGGACAGGCCTCTGACATTGAGATTCAAGCTCGTGAGATTTTGCGAATGAAGGACATGTTGAACACCATGTTGGCCAACGACACCGGCCAATCAGTCGAGCGGATCACCAAAGACACTGACCGAGACTTCATCATCAGTGCTGCAGAAGCCGTTGAATATGGACTGATTGATGAAGTTATCTCTGCTCGGCTGTAGGTACCCAGTTTTGAAGTCCTCGGCTCGTAGGATTAACGCGGCGGAGGTCGTGTCGGAGGAAATCAGTGGCAAAGTTTGGTGAAAGCAACGACCTGATTAAGTGCAGTTTCTGTGCAAAGGGTCAAAAACAGGTAAAGAAACTCATCGCGGGTCCGAGCGTCTACATCTGCGACGAGTGCATCGACCTGTGCAACGACATCATCGCCGACGAGTTCGGCGACCGCCCCGAGTTCGTACTCGACGATCTTCCGACGCCGCGTGAAATCTCCGCGTTCCTCGACGAGTTCGTCATCGGACAGGTGGAGGCGAAGAAGGTGCTCGCCGTCGCCGTGTACAACCATTACAAGCGAATCCAAACCGGGCCACTGCACGACGACGACGTCGAAGTAGCCAAGTCCAACGTGCTGCTTCTGGGACCGACCGGTTGTGGCAAGACCTTCCTCGCGCAGACCCTCGCACGGATGCTCAATGTTCCCTTCGCCATTGCTGACGCCACTGCGTTGACCGAAGCCGGCTATGTCGGCGAGGACGTTGAGAACATCCTCTTGAAGTTGCTCTCCGCCGCTGACTTCGACGTGAAGCGTGCCGAGCGAGGCATCATCTACATCGACGAGATTGACAAGATTGCTCGCAAGGCCGAGAACCCTTCGATCACGCGCGACGTCTCGGGCGAGGGTGTGCAACAGGCGCTCCTCAAAATTCTCGAAGGTACTGTCGCCAGCGTGCCGCCCCAGGGTGGTCGCAAGCACCCCCACCAGGAGTTCATCACTATCGACACCGCGAACATTCTGTTCATCGTGGGTGGCGCATTCGCGGGACTCGAAGAAATCATCGAACGTCGTCTCGGCAAGAAGTCGATGGGCTTCAACCAGCCGGTCGAGTCCAAGCGCAAGGGCGACATTGCACTCTTCCGTCATGCACTGCCCGAGGACCTCGTGAAGTTCGGACTAATCCCTGAGTTCATTGGGCGACTCCCCATCGTGAGCGCCGTGCAACAACTGGACCGCACGATGTTGATTCAGGTACTGACCGAACCGAAGAACTCACTCGTGAAGCAGTTCCAGCAAGTACTCGCGATGGACGGCGTGGAGCTCGTCATTGAAGAAGGCGCGTTAGTTGCAATCGCCGACCTCGCGCTCGAACGCGGCACCGGTGCTCGCGGACTGCGTTCGATCCTCGAAAGCGTGTTGCTCGAACCGATGTACGACGTTCCTGGTCGAACCGACGTCGTCAGGTGCGTCGTGACCGCCGCGTCCGTCATCGGCAAGGTGGCCCCTGACTACGAAATGCGAAAGGCGACGCGAACTCGTCGCGCGAGCTAAACCGTGCGCTTCACCTCATACGTTGAGGCGTTGACGTGGCTCGAATCGCACGTCGACTTTGAACGGGTAGCGCCCAACCGACAGGCTGTGCCAACGCTCGATCCCATTACGGACACGCTCGCGCTGCTTGCCGATCCGCAACTGGACTTCCGGACAGTACACATCACGGGAACGAACGGCAAGGGCACGACCACGACCCTCGCGAGTGCGCTCCTGAGCGCCACCGGTCTACGCGTGGGGACATTTACGAGTCCCGACTTGCACAGCATCAACGAACGAATCGCCGTCAACGGGGAACCGATTGACGACGAGGAACTCATCACACTCCTGCAACGTCTTGCCGACGTCGAATCGGTCAGCAGTATTGCGCTCACGAGATTTGAACTCCTTACGGCGGCCGCGATCCTGCACTTTTCCGATGAAGGTGTGGACGTCGCCGTCATCGAAGTCGGCATGGGTGGCACGTGGGACTCGACCAACATCATCAACAGTGATGTCGCCGTGCTCACCAACGTGGACCTTGATCACACCGCGGTACTCGGCACGACGATTGCCGAGATAGCCAGCGACAAAGTCGGAATCTTTCGTGGGGAAGGTATCGCCATCGTGGCGACGACGAACGCCATCGTCGTCGATATTGCGAAACGACGGGCCGAGGAGATCGGCGCCACGCTGTGGTTGCTCGATCGAGACTTTGTGCTCGCGCGCAATGAGTTGGCGTTCGGCGGCCGCGCGATCACGTTACGCACACCCTTCGAGCAGTACGAAGAGATCCTCGTCTCGTTGCACGGCATCCACCAGGGAGTCAACGCGGCGACGGCCATAGTCGCCGCCGAAGCGTTCCTTGGTCGAGGACTTGGCGACGACGTCGTGACGTCGACGCTCGCGAAGGCGCGGATGCCCGGTCGAATGGAACTCATCTCGCGCAAGCCAATGATTGTGGTCGACGGGGCACACAATCCCGCGGGCGTGAAGGCGCTCGTCGCAACGTTAGACGGCGCGTTTCACGTTGAAGGTGCACGCAGATGCGTGCTGGGCATGTTGAGCGGTCGCGACATTGACGACATGGTCGAGCCACTCGTTGCCCTCGGCTTCACCGAGTTCCACTGTTGTGCGCCTCACTCGCCGCGCGCGATGCCGGCGAGTGTCGTGGCCGATGCGGTGCGTCGCCACGGTGGCGTTGCCTACGAGCACCCCAGTGGCTTGGCAGCATTGGCGCACGCCCGCGAGCGCTCGACCGACGAAGACCTCATCGTCGTGGCGGGCAGCCTCTACCTCGTCGCCGAGGTCCGCGGCGAGGTGCTCCGCGTGCGATCTCGACACCTCAATTAGGGCTGATAGGTTTCTCCGTCGTGGATAGAACCCTTTTCATTGTGAAACCTGACGGTGTCGCGCGCGGCCTCGTAGGCGAGATTGTCGCGCGCCTCGAGCACAAGCAGTTGCGTCTTGTCGCGGCGGAGCTTCGAACGATTGACGCCGCAACCGCCGGGCGCCACTACGCCGAGCACCACGGCAAACCGTATTACGACAGGCTCGTGGAATTCATGACCCAGGGTCCTGCACTCGTGACCGTCGTGGAAGGACCGGAGGATACTTGGCAAGTCGTGCGTGGACTCATGGGGGCCACGAATGCGAAGGATGCCGCGCCCGGAACGATTCGCGGTGACCTTTCTGTGGGTTGGCGTGAGAATCTTGTGCACGGTTCAGACTCTGCGGCATCGGCATCACGAGAGATTGAAATTTTCTTTCCCGAACTGGTCTAGCGAGCGCCAATCTGGGTTTCTGATTGTTCGCGTGTCGTTGGCACGGCTAGTACGTCTGGACGACGTCCGACGTCTCGGATGCGGGCCTCAACCACGTATATAGATGAGGACTCGGTCAGTTGATTCTGAATCTCCTCCCGGGTCGATCAACTGCCGCTTGAATAACTCTTCCGTCCAAGCGTGGTGCTCTTCAAACACCGGGCGAAGTCAAAGGATTTCCAGATCACGCGCGTCGTGTTGAATTGTTCCAAATGTGTGAAATGTGTTCACACAGTCGTAACCTAAAAGTGACCTTCGCCCCTATTCAATTTTCAATTAAGAAGGCAAATCGGGTCACACGTCTCGCAACCCTGTTAGTGTGAATTGAAGCATCAAATTATGAAGTGCCTCATTGGAGGACAATATGGTTGAGCAAATCCAACAGAAACTTTCTCACCACCGCAGGCGTATTATCCCAGGACTACTTGTACTTTCGTTGCTCTCTGGGGTCATCGTTAGCGTTCTTTCTACGCCAAACGCACAAGCCGACTTATACGTGGGTTGCGGCTACGGCTACAACTCCAGTGGCGGTGGCTTTGGTTTAGGTACCGGCTACGGCTACGCCTACGGCTTCGGGCTTAATGGTGTGTTTGGATATGGTTACGGCAACGAAGTCTGCCCAGCGGTACCAACAACGACCACGACGCTAGGTAACGGCGGCGGTGGTGGAACAACGACAACCACGTCTACTACCACGACAACCGGTCCGACTACAACGACGACCGGTCCGACTACTACCACGACCGTGAAAACCGGACCTCCCCAGCGGAAGAGGCT
This sequence comes from Acidimicrobiaceae bacterium, assembly GCA_003152215.1. Lineage (GTDB taxonomy): Bacteria > Actinomycetota > Acidimicrobiia > Acidimicrobiales > RAAP-2 > RAAP-2. The sequence continues at coordinate 13,651 of PLZP01000083.1, forward strand.
ATTCGCCGGCAGGGTACACAGCGATGCAATCGTGGGCCGGACCGTAAGGCTCGCCATCACGGGGGGTGGATTCTATGCACAACCGAGGATCACGAGTAATGAGCGCGGCACGAGAATCGGTGTCCAACATGACTACGGTAACTTGCTCATAGCGAAGGTTCTGGTCCCCGGTCGCTCGCGCCACGGCAGGTACATCTTCACAATCAGGGACCCTGATGGAAGGACCTGCAGGGTGAGCTACTTCGTGAAGTAGTTGCAATAAGTTTTTGACGTGCACTCGGCCCCCTCTTGCGAGGGGGCCGAGTGCATTGGAAGAAGCTACGAGTCTTTGGTGCTCGTCGAAGAGAGTGGTGCGAGTATGTGCCAAATGACCGAGGACGTCCCTAAGTTGGTGCGGGCGCGACGCTCGGCTCCTCCGCAAAGGCTGATCCTCGCCCTGATCGTCGTCGTGAGTTCGCTCGGCGTTGTGTTCGCGACGAGCGTCACGGCCACGGCGTCAACAGCAAAGTTGGGACGTCATGTGGCTGGAATATCTGCCACGGCCAAGCCGATCGAGTACGTGGACGAAAACATCGGCACTACGGGCGGGGGTAATGGAGGCAACACGTCTCCCGACGCTGCTGCACCGTTCGGGATGATCGAGTGGGGACCCGCGGCCCTTGGCCGACCGAACGGAGATTACTCAGCGAGCCAGCCCACCGTTGGCTTGAGCCTTACGAATCTTCCAGGTACCGGGTGCGCGGGACTGGGAGATATTCCGATCCTGCCCATATCTGGCGCTCTCCCATCGGATCCAGAGTCCGCCGTCAAACCCGTCGAGCACGCGAGTTCTAAGCCTGGCAACTGGACTGGTCAGATTGGTACCAGGGGAGTTATCACGGATCTCGCGGTGACGACGCGTACCGGAATCGCCAGTTTCACGTTCCCGGCCGGCCGGCCGGTCGTCGCATGTGCTGTTCAAAATTGGGGATTCTTCGGTTGCCAATAGCGGAGCCACGGCACGGATCGCGGGGTCTGACGAGGTCGTCGGCTCCGCCACAGGCGGCTCGTTCTGCGGGGCAGCGACTCCCTACACCCTGTACTTCGTAGCGCGCTTCGCGAAGCCATTCAGCTCGTACGGATCATGGACGCCGAGCGGGGTGACGCCTGGGTCGAACAACACGTCGGGTGCCGAATCCGGCGTCTGGCTCAACTTTGGGAGTGACCGCGTCGCCAAGAAAGTCACTATGAAAATTGGAATCTCCTATGTGAGTGTGCAGAACGCGGCACGCAACCTGAAAGCGGAGGATCCCGGGTGGAGCACCAACGTCGTCGCAAGCCGTACCCAGCGGGAGTGGAACGCCGATCTGGGCACGATTCAGGTGTCGGGCGGTACGACTTCTCAACTGACCCTGTTCTACACGGCGCTCTACCACTCGCTGCTCGCCCCGGAGACCTACTCTGACGTCAATGGGCAGTATCTGCGATTCGGCTGTTCGACGATCGGAGAATCTTGTGAGGTGGAGACGAGCGCTCCTGGACATGTCCAGTACTCGGATTTCTCGGGTTGGGACATCCAGGTGTCCGAAATCCCGCTCCTCGCGATCCTCTTTCCCCAAGTTGCCTCCGACATGGCTACCTCGCTCGTCAACGACGCGCTACAAGGAG